>JBDLJU010000198.1:0-5822 GCA_039714215.1 Chloroflexota bacterium
CGCATCAGAGATGCGAAGAACCATTGTTGCGTCAGAAGCTAAGCCTGGCCAGAATTATTCTCAATCTCTATAATGATTCTTCGGCTCGCTTCGCTCGCTCAGAATGACAGCACGTGGAAACTGTGCTCTGTATGGGCTGTGCCCTCCCAGTTAGCCATTCCTAATCCACCTTCGCTATAATAATTCCTATACTCGGAATGCCAGCAATTTTTAGGTCCATTCTGGCGTGCCAACGCAGGTGCATTGGCACGAGATATTATTTAATCAATGTCATTCTGAGCGCAGCGGACGCATCAGAGATGCGAAGAACCATTGTTGCGTCAGAAGCTAAGCCTGGCCAGAATTATTCTCAATCTCTATAATGATTCTTCGGCTCGCTTCGCTCGCTCAGAATGACAGCACGTGGAAACTGTGCTCTGTACGGGCTGTGGCCTCCCAGTCAGCTACCCCGATCAGAGCCAGGTGTATTCCACTTTTACCCTCGTCCCATCGCCATCGAAAAAAAACCTTCCAGGTCAAAGCAAAGCTCCGTTGACCTGGAAAGTGTATACATCATGATCCCAAATTGTTACGGATCTAGTATTCCAACTCCTGGGGGTCTGCCGAAATCCGCTTGCGGAAGGTATAGTAGGTCCAGGCCTGATAAGCGAGCACGACCGGCACAAAGATCAGTGCAACCCAGCTCATCACCGTCAGGGTGTAGTCGCTGGAAGAAGCATTATAGATCGTCAGGCTCCAGTCAGGGTTGGTGGTGGAGAACATCACATTCGGATAGAGATAGAGGAAGTGAGTTACCACCGAGAACAGGATCGTGCTGGCAGTCATTCCAAAAGCCCAGCCGAACTGCTTTTTTCCGATGAAATATCCAGCCAGCAGGATTGCAGCCAGAGCAAGGAATGGGACAATCGTCAAAATCCCGAGCTCAGCAGAGAAATCGAGTGCGAAAAAGCTGACCACCAGTGATCCCACAAAAACAACCGCGGCTGCGATCCACAGTTTCTTAGTCACCGCAGTGACCCTGTCCAGCAATCCTTCAGTGGTTTTCAGGCTCAAGAAAATTGAGCCATGCAGCAGCGATACCACCACCGCAAACAGCCCGCCCATCAAGCCAAAGGGATTCAGCAGGTACCAGAAGCCGCCGGTATAGGCCATTGAAGCATCAATCGGCAGGCCGCGGGTCAGGTTGGCAAAAGCCACCCCGAAGAGCAGCGCCGCCAGGAAGCTGCTGATACTGATCGTCCAATCCCAGAACTTTCGCCAGGTTGGGTTGTCATCTTTACTGCGGAACTCGAAAGCCACACCGCGGAAGATCAAGGCGATCACCAAAAGGAAGAGCGCCACGTAAAATCCGCTGAACAAGGTGGCATACCAATGCGGGAATGCCGCAAAGGTGGCCCCGCCCGCGGTCATCAGCCAGACTTCATTGGCATCCCAATGCGGTCCAATCGTATTGATCACTGCGCGGCGTTCCGTGTCGTCCTTACTGAGGAACGGCATCAGCATCCCCACGCCAAAATCGAAGCCTTCAAGCACAAAGAAGCCGGTGTACAACACGGCAACTAAAACAAACCAGAGTATATTCAGGTCCATCAGAATTCTCCTCTCGCCCTAACCCAGCCCGCCAATTACGGACGGTTCTGGATCAATTTCTGCGGGTTTAACTTCCCCATCTGGCCCAGCTTTGGCAAATTTGGTCAATAAGTAGACATCCGCGACCATTAAAACGCCATAGACGACCACGTAACCAATCAGCGAGAACCACAACTCCCCGGTGCTCACAGTCGGTGAAACGGAGTCCTCAACCTTGAGCAGACCATAGACCGTCCACGGCATGCGCCCCACTTCGGTCAAAATCCAACCAAAGGAATTTGCCAGGTAAGGAAGAGAAATTCCCAGGAAGAAAATCGTATAGAGCAGCTTATTAATTTGGAACTCAGCCTTGCGGTAAATTAAAAATACAGCCAATACCGCCAGCCCGACCATTGCGGTGCCAGCCCCTACCATGATGCGGAAGCTCCAATAGCTCAGCGCAACCGGCGGGGAGTAATCACCCGGTCCGTAGAGCTGCTCATACTCAGCCTGCAGCTCGTTGATCCCCTGCACTTCACCTGCGAACCGGTTGTAGACCAGGAAGCTCAAAGCGCCTGGAATGCGAAGATCAACGACCCCATCGATCGTCAGCAGTGAGAGGTCGGCGGGGTCGGCGGTTTCATAAAGGTATTCAGCGGCCGCCATCTTCATCGGCTGAACCTCGACCATGTGCTGCGCCTGGGAGTGACCGGTGTACCCAACCACGGATACAGCGATCAGGCCAAAAATTGCTGCGATCTTGAAGGACTCTTTGAAGAATTCAAGATTATTCTTGCGATAGAGGTGATAAACGCTGATCCCAATTACGAAAAATGCTGCCGTGGCGAAGCCAGATAAAACGGTATGGGGGAAAGCTTCCCAGACCGCTTCATTACCAAGCAAGGCAAAGAAATCAGTCATCTCTGCACGGCCAGTGGTTTCGTTGATCATATAACCAACCGGCTGCTGCATGAATGAGTTGGCGATCAAGATCCATAAGGCGGATAAGTTCGCCCCGATCGCCGCCAACCAGATCGAGAGCAGGTGAACCTTCTTTGATACTTTATCCCAGCCAAAGATCCACACACCGATAAATGTCGATTCCAGGAAAAAGGCCAGCAAGGCTTCTATCGCCAGCGGCGCTCCGAAAATATCTCCCACATATCGGGAGTAGTCTGACCAGTTCATCCCAAATTGGAACTCTTGCACCAGGCCGGTGACAACACCCATCGCAAAATTGATCAGGAACAACTTCCCCCAAAATTTGGTCATTTTCTTGTACACATCTTTTTCTGTCCGCAGCCACATGGTTTGAAAAATGGCTGTCAGCACGGACAGCCCCAGGGTCAGCGGTACAAAGAAAAAGTGGTACACAGTAGTAGCTCCGAATTGCAATCGAGCTAACAGCAACCCATCCATACTTTTTCTCCTTCCATTAATTTGTTAATTACTATCAAATTTAGCATCTTTATTATTGCCAAAATCAATCTCAGCTGAAAGAGGCAAATGTCATGATCTCGCGGGTACATCTGCCCTCAGAAATTAACCGGCAGACCCGGACCAGAATTTCTGGAGCGGGTCTGTGTAAAACGATTCCCAGTAACGATGAACGCGCTGCGGCTAATCCTGCCCGCACGCTGCTAAGACGCTCAAAGGAAACTTTGGCGACCTGTTTGAAACGTTCGAATCTGAGATGTGGATCTTCTCCTGAAATTTTCTGATCAAATCAAATAATTTTCTCCTCACGAGTATCTTTATCCAAGACATCGATCAACACATCCACCGCTCCCGGCAAAGCTGCTGCCACCGGTGGGGATAATTCTTCGCTGAAGTCAAACACATATTCAGCTGAAACGGCAACCACCCAGATATCTTCAGGCAGTTCCATCTGCATTTTTCGCCCGACAGTTAATGCCGAAGCCAAGGAAGTATCATGGATTGCGGTTGAATGCCCGCTCGAAAAATCTGGGAGACTGCTCAAAGGCAAACTGTAGATCGTACCATTTGGTTTATCTTTGACGATAATTGAATCAACCACGACCACATCCTGGTAGCCTTCCATATGTTCCATCAAGGAGAGCCCGCCGAGAGAGAGATAGATCACATCCACCGGATGCTGCTCACGTTCGAGCTCGGGGCGTTTTCCCAGGATCGCTTCGGCTTCTTCAACAACTCGCCAACCGATGCCATCGTCGCCGAGGATCGGATTACCTAAACCAATCAGGAGGGTTGTTTTGTTATTTTGCATAGTTTGTTCTTCAGATAAAAAATATCGACCAGCAAGCTGTTCGATATTATCAAATCGATGCTCGTCATTGTTCCGAAGCTTCGCTTCGATAAAAAATTGGGCTGAGCCTGCCAAGAGGCTCAGCCCGAGGTGCACATCAGCAGAACTGACGGAGAACCTCAACGGTGTCTCCATCTGCATCCGTAATCTTGACTTCCAGAGGCATCTGCCCTGGAAGTGAGTGAGTTGCACAGCCGAAGCACGGGTCGTATGACCGGAAGGCCATCTCAACCCGGTTGAGCAGCCCTTCGGTGACCACTGTCCCGGCAGTAATGAACGCCTGGGCAGCTTTCTTCACCGACATGCTGATCGGCGCATTGTTGTTGGTGGTACCCACGATCAGGTTGACCTTGGTGACCACACCGCGCTCATCGGTCCAGTAGTGATGTGTCAATGTGCCGCGCGGCGCTTCCACAATCCCAACACCCTCAGAAGGTGTTTCCGTGGGAACGGTGTGGAAGTTGTCTGAGGTGATCTCAGGATCGGTCGCCAGCTCAACCATGCGTTCTGCAGCATAGAGCAGTTCGATCAGGCGTGCCCAGTGGGTCGCCAGCTGCTGATGTACCGGTTTGCCGCCCAAAGTTTCGTACATCTTCTCATAGTGCTCTTGTGCTCCAGGGGTCGCCATGCCATCAGAGGCATTCAGCCGGGAGAGCGGTGTGGCAGAATACACGCCAGAGTCCTTCCCGCCGACGAGGCCATTCCAGCCAACTTTCTTCAAGTAGGGGAACTTGAGGTAGGACCACGGCTCAACGCGTTCGGTGATCCAGTCGGTGTAGTCATCTGGTCCGTAATAGCCCAGGCGCTTGCCTTCAGGATCAACCACACTGATTTTGCCATCGTAGAAGTTGACCTTGTTGTTCTCATCTACCATCCCAATATAGTGCATTGGTACAGTAAAAGCATCACCAAGGATCAGGTCGACATATCCCTGGTTTCCCAGGACAATGTCGCCAAACAACTTCAGGCTGAACTGGGCAAAATCGATTGCCCAACGTCCAAGCTCCTCAATTTGTGAGCGTTCTTCTTCGTTGATCCCACGTGTTTGACCGCCAGGGATGGAGGTACACGGGTGAACTTTTCGTCCACCGATGATCTCAATCACCGTGTGTCCCGCTTTCCGGGCCTGGATCACCTGTCCGGCGATTTCCATCCCGACCTTATGGATCACACCGAGGATGTTGCGCTCGGCAACCGGCGCATCAGGACCCATCACGAAATCTGGTCCGCCAAGGGCGTAGAAGTGGGTGGTGTGGTCAGTGACATAGAAGGCGCTGTAAAGCAGCTCTCTGAGCATCTTTGCCGTGCGCGGGATCTCAACATTGTAGACCGCGTCCGCGGCTTTCGCGCCTGCCATATGGTGTGCTTCAGGGCAGACACCGCAAATGCGATTGGTTAAGATCGGCAGGTCTTCCACCGGCCTACCAACACAGAAACGCTCAAATCCACGCAGTTCAGGAATCTGGAAATAGGTATTTGCCACATTTCCATCATCATCTAAGAAGATTTCGATCTTCCCATGTCCTTCCAACCGGGTAATCGGGTCAATGGTTATTCGTTCCATAGTAATCTCCTAATTTTCCTTCCAGGTTGCGTTTCCAGTGCGGAGTAAGGAATGTGCCAGGTTGAAACGGTAGAATGAGCCAGCTGGATCGACTAAGGTATCCAGGATAGCATCAATCTCATCTTCTTCTCTGGCATCAATCACTGAGGCAAAGGACGTGATCAAACGTGCCCCGTAATCGATGACCCCATCCGCCGGGCCGTAACAGCCTGCGCAGGGTGCACCCGCTGTGGGGCACTTGGCAAGGCAGCCGCTGGCTGTTGCCGGACCATTGCAGACAATCCCCTGCTCCAACAGACACAGTTCCGGATCGATGGTTTCTACTTCCTGGATTCGTTTGAACCCAGTGATCTTTTTGACATTCCTTGTGCGGCCGCACTCGTCGCAGACTGTAGAATCCCC
>JBDLJU010000199.1:0-5734 GCA_039714215.1 Chloroflexota bacterium
ATTTAATATCCCGAAGACCCACAGAATTTTATGCTTCCAGAATATTTCCCATGCTTTAGTGATGATTTGTCCGATCTCCATTGTGCCTCCTGAAATGATTATCCACCTAGTAAAATCAGTTTATTCCCACTCAATTGTGGCCGGCGGCTTGCTGGTAATATCATACACCACCCGGTTAACCCCGTCCACTTCGTTGACGATCCGCGTCGCCACCTGGGCGAGCAAATCATGCGGCAGGCGCGCCCAATCGGCGGTCATGAAATCTTCGGTGGTCACCGCCCGTAAAGCGACCGCCTCCTGGTAGGTGCGCACATCCCCCATCACCCCCACCGAACGAACCGGAAGTAATGCTGCAAATGCCTGCGATGTACCGGTAAGACCCTCTGCGCTGCCCTGCACCCGCAGCAAACCAGCCTTCGCTAATTCCTCAATAAAGATCGCGTCAGCCAGCTGTAATTTCTCCACCCGCTGGGGGGTAACCTCACCCAGGCAGCGCACCCCTAAACCCGGGCCGGGGAACGGCTGGCGCCAGACCAACTCGCCGGGCAGTCCCAGCGCTTTACCCAGCTGGCGCACCTCGTCTTTAAATAAATAACGCAGCGGCTCGACCAGCTCAAAGTGCATATCCTCGGGCAGCCCGCCGACGTTGTGGTGCGTTTTGATCTTGTGCGCCTGGGCGCGCTCCGGGGCGCGGGACTCAATCACATCGGGGTAAATTGTGCCCTGCACCAGGTACGGCGGCATCCCCAGGCTCTTGGCCTGCTCCTCAAAATGGCGGATAAAGCGCTCGCCGATGATCACCCGCTTCTCTTCCGGTGCAGTGATCCCCTGCAGCGCGCTAAAAAAGTCTTGCTTGGCATCCACCGCAATCAGTTCAATCCCCAGGGTTTCGCCAAAGGTGGCAACCACCTCTTTGGCTTCATTTAAACGCAGCATCCCGTGGTCGACGAACACGGCCACCAGCTGGTCACCGATCGCCCGGTGGACCAAAGCAGTCGCTACCGCTGAATCCACGCCCCCGCTGACCGCAGAGAGCACCCGGGCATCTCCTACCTGCGCCTGGATCTTCTTGACCTCACTTTCAATCACCGATTCAGGGGTCCACTCTGCCTCAGCCCCGCAAACATCTACCGCAAAGCGGCGGAGGATATCTGACCCACCGGGGGTGTGGGCCACCTCCGGGTGGAACTGTAAGCCATATAAATTCCGAACCAGGTCGCCCATCGCCGCCAGCGGGGCGTTATCAGTCTCCGCCAGGGAGACAAATCCTTCCGGCAGGCGCTCCACCCGGTCGCCGTGCGACATCCAGACCTGCTGGGCTTCATTCGGCAAGAAGCGGGTTTCCTTTAAAGCACGCAGCTGTGCGGGACCATATTCCCGATCTGAAGCGGGGGAAACCTGCCCGCCCAGGGCGTGGGTCAAAGCCTGCATCCCGTAGCAAATCCCCAGCACCGGCACGCCGCTCTCCAGCACATAATCAGGCAGCTGCGGCGCTCCTTCTGCATAAATACTGTTCGGCCCGCCTGATAGAATAAATCCCTTCGGCTGGTGAGCCAGGACGACCTCGGAGGGCATATCATAGGCATACAGCTCGCAGTACACCTGCGCTTCACGTACCCGCCGGGCAATTAACTGCGAGTACTGCGATCCAAAATCCAATACAACCAGGGTATCCAAATTCAAACCTCACTTACTCAGATCGAACGATTTCGATTTATTATTCCTTAAATACGATCTTTCCGTCATCCATGCTGGCGATCGAGACCAGAGCGTGCACCGGCACCCCCGTTGACTGGAGTAATTCCCGCCCGCCCTCAAAAGATTTCTCGACCAGCGCCCCGATCCCGACCAGTACCGCGCCGGCGGTTTCCGCCAGACGCACCAGGCCCTGGATCGTTGCTCCGCTGGCGAGGAAG
Organism: Chloroflexota bacterium; assembly: GCA_039714215.1. Classification (GTDB taxonomy): domain Bacteria; phylum Chloroflexota; class Anaerolineae; order Anaerolineales; family UBA11579; genus UBA11579. The sequence goes on from JBDLJU010000199.1 coordinate 1,917, forward strand.
TCATCGATGATCAACACCTTTTCGCCGCCTGCGAGGTATTCCGGGGAGACGATTAACTCCACCATGCGCCCTTTGGTATGCGAGGGCGCCAGGGTTAAGAATACCTGGTCGGGCATCGTGATCGGTTTCGACTTACGGGCGTAGACCACCGGGAGATTCATATGCTTGCCGGTCGCCACGGCAGGGGCGATCCCGGAAATTTCTGCGGTTAATATTTTTGTAGCGCCAACCTCAGCAAAAATTTTGGCGAATGCTTCCCCGCAGGCATCCATCAGCACCGGGTCCACCTGGTGGTTGATGAACCCGTCAACTTTCAGTATTCCGCCCCCCAGATTACGCCCGTCCTTTTGAATCCGATCTTTGAGTAGTTTCATTTATTTACCTCATCCTGTGAATTTGTTCAGACAAGATAAATTTTACCACCAGCCCACCAAAACGATTAAAATTCGAAGAAATCCAACAGCAGCCGAAAAAAAAGACCGGTGCAGAACACGAAAAACAGGTTGGAAGGTTGATTAATCGTAGGTTTATCGGAGATTGATATTCCTGCCTAGAGTATGTTAGAATCTCCCCCACACAGCTACCAGCAGCTATTTGGAGGCAAATTGGCACCACAACCTATTAAACTAATCCTCGCTTCGACATCCCCGCGGCGTAAAGAGCTGCTCGGTTTGGGCGGCTGGAATTTTAAGATCCTCCCCGCCGATGTCGACGAAACCCCCTTCTCGGGAGAGTCTCCCCAGGATTATGTGGTCCGCCTCGCCGGGGAAAAAGCCCGTGCTGTCGGCTCCCAGGCTCAAAACCATGAGCTGATTATCGCCGCCGATACAATTGTCGCTGATGGAAGTAAAATCCTCGGTAAGCCAGTTGATGCCCAGGATGCTTTCAAAGTGCTTCAAAGCTTGCGGGGGCGTGCTCACCAGGTTTACACTGCAGCAGCGGTGTATCAACCAGGAAGCAATAAACTGCTCACCGACCTGGCTCACACCGAAGTCCCCATGCGGGCTTACACGGATGCTGAGATCGATGCATACATCGCCACCGGAGACCCGTTTGACAAGGCCGGCAGCTACGCCATCCAACACCCGGGATTCAGACCCGTCGATCAGCTATCGGGCTGCTACGCCAACGTGGTCGGGCTGCCGCTCTGCCACCTGGAACGTTTGCTCAGGCAGTTTGGGATTTACCCGATCAACGATATCCCCACTGCCTGCCAGGCGAGCTTGCAGTATACCTGCACAGAATTTATCAATATTCAAAACTCACCAGTTCCAGCAGCACGCGCTGCGCAGCACAAAATGCAGGCTGGTGCAGAAGGAGATCTATGAAACACATCGTCTGGAAGCTGATCGTGATCGTCGTTCTGCTGACCTTTACCATTGCTGCCTGCGGCAATGACAGCACACCGCCCGATACCACCCCCGGGGTTGCAACAAACACCCCTGGCGGTGTGGTCACCACGATCGTTTCTGTCCCCGACCCAAAAATAACCGCTCAGGCCTACCTGGATGCCTGGAGAAACTTTGATTATGTGGCAATGTACAACATGCTCACCACGATCAGCAAAGATTCAATCAGAATTGAAGATTTTAACGACCGCTACACCAGCATCACCCAGGAAGTCGTCCTTGTCGAGATCAATTATGAAATCCAACAGGTGCTCACCAACCCGAAATCAGCCCAGGTCGGCTACCACGTGACGCTCAGCTCTGCCCTGGTCGGCGACCTTGCAGCCAACACCCAGATGAACCTCACCATCGAGAACGGCCAATGGAAGGTGGTCTGGGATGACACCCTGATCCTCCCCGAGCTGGCCGGCGGCAACACCCTCAGCATGGAAACCATCTGGCCCAACCGCGGGATTGTCTACGACCGGGACGGCACTACCCTCTCAGCGGATACCAACGCCGTCGCCCTGGCAGTGATCCCTTCAGAGCTTAACCTGGAAAACAACCAGGACACCGGGCTGCTCAACCGCCTCTACGATCTCACCAATATTAACTCCAATTACTATCAAGACGATATTTTCTCCGAAGACGCCCCCTGGATGGTGCCTTTGTTCGAATTCCCATCCGGACCTTTTTATGAATATGAGCCTTACCTGAAAAATCTCGTCAATGCCCTCAGCTGGGATGACTACTACAGCAGGCTTTCCTACCTGCACGGCGCTACCGGACATACGGTCGGCTGGGTCGGCGCAATTCCCCTGGAAGAGGAAGAAGATTGGGCAGCCAAGGGCTACCCGATTGATGCTTCCGTCGGCCGCACCGGTGTCGAGAATTGGGCGGAAGAATATTTAGCCGGCAAACCCAGCGCCGACCTGTATGTCGTCACCCCTGAAGGCATCCTGCTCACCCGCCTGGGCACCACTGACTCACAGGCCTCCCAGTCGGTGTATACCACCCTGGATGCCGGCCTGCAGCAATGGGCACAGCTCGCCCTCGATGGTTTCACCGGCGCAGTGGTCGTACTCGAGCGCGACACCGGCCGGGTGCTGGCGCTGGCTTCATCGCCAGCCTATGATCCCAATGATGCCGACCCCGCCAACGTTAACAGCGAGTGGGGCAGCTATTTCTCCGGCGGCGATGACCCTTTCTTTAACCGCGCCACCCAGGGGCAGTATCCCCCGGGCTCGATCTTCAAAGTTATCACCGCCTCGGCCGCATTAGAAAGCGGTTTGTTCGAACGCGATACGATCCTCGACTGCCAGCACTACTGGTATGGGCCGGAAGGCACCGAATTTGTGGACTGGACGCTGGCTAAGGAACGTGCCCCCAGCGGCGAGCTTAACCTCCCGCAGGGGCTGATGCGCTCCTGCAACCCGTGGTTCTACCAGATCGGGTACACCCTCTACACCAGCGGCAATGAAACTGCGGTTTCAGATATGGCGCGCGGGTTCGGCCTCGGCTCTCTCACCGGGATCGGTGTCGTCCCAGAATCGACCGGGCAAATTATCAACCCGGATGACAATACCGATGATGTCTTCACCCAACCCTGGGCGCAGGCTGTGATGCAGGGTATCGGGCAAAGCTCGACCTTGATCACCCCGATCCAGGCGGCGGTTTACACCGCCGCGATCGGCAACGGGGGTACGCTCTACCGCCCGCAGATGATTGAAAAAATCGTCAACACCGCGGGCGATAATACCTTTGAGTTCACCCCAGAGGTCAACGGCACGCTGCCAGTCAGCACCGAAACCCTCAGCGTGATCCAGGAAGGGATGCTGCTGGTTACCCAGAACAAACTCGGTACCGCCTACCGCACCTTCGTTAACCGGGCAATTAAAGTCTGGGGCAAGACCGGCACCGCCCAGAACCCTGGCGAAGAGGCCCACGCCTGGTTCATCGGCTATACCGATGAGCAGCGCGAGGCGGTCCCAGACATCGCCATCGTGGTACTGATCGAAAATCAGGGCGATGGCTCCGAATATGCCGCGCCGATCTTCCGCCGCATGGTCGAAGTCTACTTCTACGGCGGGGTGCAAACCACCTACCCGTGGGAGCGCCGCATCGGCGAGTGGAACGAAAAATACTTCTTGACCGAGGAAGAACTTGAAGCCCTCGAGGAAGAAGAAAACAGAAACAACCCGGACAACTGATCGAATAACCTGATGACTGAAACCCGCCGCGGCACTGTGGTCCGCTCCCAATCTGGCTTTTTCACCTTAGACACACCTCAAGGTGAAATTGTTGCCCGTTTGCGCGGGCGTTTTAAGAAAGGCCGGAAAACCGGGGATTTGATCGCCGTCGGCGACCAGGTGGAAGTTTCCATCCATGATGATGGCACCGCCATGATTGAGCAAATCGCAGAACGCCGCA
>JBDLJU010000200.1:0-5705 GCA_039714215.1 Chloroflexota bacterium
GCTCAAACTATTGGGGTGCTCTCCGGGTTTGGCGACGAAAAAGAGCTTGCGCGGGTAAAGTCAGATTTGATCATCCCCAGCGTGGCAGACCTGCCTAAACTTCTACTCGCTGAATAAACTGGGATCTATTTACCATCTACAACTAAAAGAAGAGCAGCGTGCTGCTCTTCTTTATATTTCACTTGGGGGTCAGGAACGATATCCTTGCTGAGCATTAACCCAGACGCTGTAAGGCAGAGCGGTATTGGTCCGCATTCTGGGGATTGAGCAGCAGGATCGCCCGGATCGCTTCTTTTGCCCGCTCGATGTCCTTGCGTTCCACCATGATTTCGGCAACCTTATCCCACTGCACGATCGCATCCTGAGTGCGGTTGACCTGCTGGTAAAGCTCCGCCAGGCGGACGCGTGCCAGGGCAAGGTCTGCAGTCTCAGAGACCAGTCCTTCGAGGAACAAGATTGCATCCTCTACTCTCGCAATCCCGGTGAGATAAGAAATATAATTTTCAAGTTCAGTCGCTGCCTGGTTTCGCTGTCCGAGGTTGACGTTCAGCTCGATCAAACGCTTGCGGGAATCCTGATCACCGGGAGCAAGGGTGCGCAGCTGCTCATAGACCCGCATCGCCTGCCGCCAATCTAAACGCTGCATGTCGATGTCCGCCATGTGCTTTAAAATTCGGGTGCTCCAGGATTGATCCGCATTGGTTTGCTGCGCCAGACGCAGGGCATCTTCGTAGGTCTTCCTGGCCTGGTCCAGCTGGGCCAGGCGGTAATGCACATCCGCCAATTTAATGAACTCATGGATCGCCTGGTCGACCTCACCCTGTGAGCTCAAGCGGTCGATCAATCGTTTTCGCGACCCGAAATCCATCGGGGCGATCTCAACGATCCGCCTGAGTAAATTGGTTGCTCTTTTCGCCTCGCCGCGTACGGCGTATGTTGAGGCAATAACTGTGAATTTGGCAATCGCTTCTGGAATTTGATTCTGGCGGAGCAGCAGCTCACCCATATGGATGTGAAGCGGCAAATAGGTGGGCGCTGAAGTCACCAAACCATAGGACTCTTCCATCGCTGATCGCAGATGGCCATCACGCGCCATTTGATTGATCCTGGCGATTGCAGCCACAATTTCGGTGTCTTTAGCCTCGGTCAGCATATCCGCTAAAGGCATCAGCGCGATACCATCTATTGGTGCGGGAAGCTGCTGGCGGGCAGTTGTGACATGCGTTCGCCAGCTTGGGCGGATCAGCATGTCAATTATATTGTCACACAGCTGGTTTAACTTGGCCTCGTCCTCATCCTGACCAAGGGCTTCGATCAAGGGTTCATACTGCTCACGTAATTCTTCAGATTTTTCAGGGGGTACCACTGCAGAGTCGGCTTCTTTTAGGGCTTCAAGGTACTCAACGGTTGCGTCCATCAAGCGGTCGCGTTCACGCAGGTACTGTGCGATCATCAATCTGGCGGCCACCGCGTAATCTCTGTGGTTGAGCGAGCGAGAAAGGTTCCCCTGGGCCAGATCATTATCTCCCAGGTTCCGGTAAAGTAGACCGAGATTAAAATACGCGGCGGGGAATTCTAGCCCGGCATCGACTGCTTTTTGCAGTTCCTTGGCAGCGGCCTGTTCTTCAGCGCGGGTTTGTAAGTCTATCGCTGTCCCCAGGTGTTTTGAGATTGCAGCCAAGTCATCGCTGTTTGATTTTCCCAAAATGCTTCGAGCTGCCCCGCGGGCAGTGCTGTCTACCGCGCTCATATCATCCATTGAAACATCAAAGAGCAGCCCGGCCAAAGCGGTCAGCGCGCTTTGCCGCGCCTCTGCGATTGGGTCGGGCCCTTCACGAGATATATTGGTGATCTCATGCGGCATTTCACCGCCCATCTCACGGACGGCGGCCATCCGCAATGGACCGGTCGCGCCGCGCTTGCGGATCGGTTTAGGCAGCGTTTTATTATTCCGTACCAACTCCAGGGCTTGCTGCGCTTCAAGGTTGTCGGGAGCGATTGAGACCGCTTTTTCAACGGTTTGTACCGCCTGGTTAATCTGCCCGATATCCTGCAGCAAGGCGGCGACAGAGATGTATTCAGTGACGGCCTGGTCAACAAATCCAAGGCGCTCGTGCACTACCGCCAACCGGGAGTGTGCTTTCAGATGTTCTGGCACAAGGCGGGTAATCCGTGCCCAATTTTCAATCGCTTTGTCCGCGTCCTTGAGCTTGAGATAAATATCTGCGGCATTCATCGATTGTTCCGCAGCGGCGCTGATGTTCCCCACGCGTTCATGGATCTGCGCCAGGCGTTCAATGGGCAGCGGGTCACCCGGGAGCATTTTGGCTGCCTGTTCATAGCAGGCCTGCGCTTCTCCATATTTTTGCAGTTGGAAATACGCCAAACCAAGGTTATTGATCGCCTGCGATTTTTCTGGAAGCGCTTCAACCGCGGTCCGGTAGTGCATCACAGCCTGCTCCCACTTTTGGTCCCAGGCGGCAGAATGCCCTTGGTTCATCGCTTGCTGATATTTTTTTTCCCGTGCTTGAATCTCAACCATAATCTAATTTATTACCAATTTCTAAGTTTGTATTGGTCTCATTTTACCCCAATTCAATCCCGCCCGCGCATCGGTTTTAAGCGGAACTTTGAGTTGGTAAGCCGCTGACATTTTTTTCATCACCAGCTCAGATACTTCCTTAACATTTCCCTCGTCGCACTCCAAAACCAGCTCGTCATGGACCTGGAGCATCATCTTCGCGGGTAATCCGGATTTTTTCAGCGCGGCTGCCACATCAATCATCGCTACCTTCATAATATCTGCGGCAGTGCCCTGAATTGGGGCATTGATCGCCTCACGCAGCTGGCGGCGGCGAATCAGCTGGTTCTTTTGCGTCCCCAACCCGGGGAAATAGCGTTTGCGTCCCAGCAGGGTTTCCACGTATTCTTGCTGCCCGGCTTTCACCTTTAATTCATCCAGGAATATTTTCACCCCGGGGAACTGCTTAAAATAGGCTTCTACAAAATCTTCCGCCTCTGCCAGGGTCAGGTCTGTCGTGCGGGTTAAACCGAACGGGCTCATCCCGTAAATTAAACCAAAATTGATCGCCTTGGCGTGCCGTCGCTGGGCGCTCGAAACCCCCTCTAAGGGCAGATCATAAATTGCCGAAGCAGTCGTCGCATGGATATCCTGGTCGGCATTGAAGGCTGCAATCATCGCTTCGTCATCAGCCATATGGGCGACAATCCGCAGTTCGACCTGTGAGTAGTCCACGCCGACCAGCAAATTGCCAGGAGCCGCGATAAAAGCATGGCGCACCTTCCTGCCCAGCTCTGTGCGAATCGGGATATTCTGCAGATTCGGGTCCGTGGAAGCCAACCTGCCCGTCACCGATCCGGTCTGGGAGTAGGAGGTATGCACCCGCCCAGTTTCAGGGTTGACCTGCTCTGGTAATGCATCCACATAGGTCGATTTTAACTTCGCCAGCTCACGGTGTTCCAGCACCATCTCAACCACCGGATGCTTGTCTCTCAGTTCATCCAACACCCCCGCTGCCGTCGAATAATGCCCGCTGGCGGTCTTGCGGGTGCCATCCGGTGGGACCAGGCCCAGCCGTTTAAACAGCGCATCTGAAAGCTGCTGGGTAGAATTGATGTTAAATTCTTCGCCGACCTGCTCAAAAATCTCAACGGTTAATTCCGCCATCCGGGCTTTCAGCTCACCAGACATTTTTGCTAAAAATTCCGCATCCAACCCGATCCCATTCATCTCCATCTCTGAGAGGACTTCAATCAATGGGATTTCAATTTCGCGGAACAACTTTTGCCCGTCAACTGCTTTTAATTCCTTCTCCATCTCAAAGGACAGCCGCAGAGAAGACTCAGCATCCGCTGCCGCATACGGAGCAGCAGCTTCAATTGCCACCTCGGCCATGGTGATCTGATTTTTACCCTTGCCAATCAGCTCTGAAATTTCCTGCATCTCAGTCCCCAGGCGCAGCCAGGACAGGTTTTTCAAACCCAGGCTCCGAGAACCAGGGTCACGCACCCATTCAGCAATCATCGTATCAAAGCTCAGGGGGGACACATCCAACCCGTAGCGCTTGAGCATCACATAATCATATTTGAGATTGTGCCCGATCTTGGGGATCTTTGGGTCGGTCATCGCACTGCGCAGGCCATCCAGAGCCTGCTCGATGGTCAGTTGTGTACCGGTGTGATGGCCCACCGGGATATAGTATCCGGTCCCTGGCTCATACGCCAGCGATATCCCCACAAGCTTGGCCTGCATCTTATTGGTCGACGTCGTTTCAGTATCAAAAGCAATCTGCCCAGCGTCCGCCAGCCTGGCTGCCAGCTCTGCCAACCCCGCTTGATCGTCCACGATGATCGTCTCAATCCCATTGTCAACCGGGGCACCCGCTGGAGCAGAAAACATCGACATCTGCTTGCCAGAAACCGATGGCTGCCCGCCAATCGGCTCCATCCCCAGCAGTTTCATTACCTCCCCCAGGCGGGTGGTGAGTGAACGAAATTCAAGCTCGCGGAATAATTCCTGCACAGCCTGCGGCTCAAAATTGGTTACTTTTGCTTTTTCAATATCCAATTCAATATCAAGGTCTAAGACTATTTGAGCCAGCTCTTGGCTGAGATAAGCATTTTCTTTCCCCGCTTCTAGGTTTTTCTTCTGGCCGGGTTTGAGCTCGTCGAGATGCTGATAAACTTCGTCTAATGTCTCGTATTTACCGAGCAGCATTTCGGCGGTTTTCTTCCCCACCCCGCGCACCCCAGGGATATTATCGGAGGTATCTCCGACCAACGCTTTGTAGTCCACAACTTGATCGGGGCGCACGCCAAAGACCTCGTGCACATTCTCAATGGTATAGTCCGTAGATTCAGACAGTCTGCGCCCTGGGAGGCTGACAATCACCCGCTCATTGACCAGCTGCAGCAGGTCGCGGTCCCCGGTAATGATCTTGACCCCTAAGCCTGCCTCTGCGGCAATCCTTGAGACGCTGCCAAGCACATCATCGGCTTCATAGCCTTCTCTTTCCAAGCGGGGAATATTGAAAGCATCGACCATCTGCCGGATCCGCTCAATCTGAATCCGCAGGTCGTCGGGCATCTTCTCCCTGGTCGCCTTGTATTCGGGGAATAAATCGTCACGGAAGGTCTTTCCCACATCAAAAGCGACTGCCAGGTATTCTGGGCGTTCCTGCTCAAACAAGCGGAGCAGCACGCTGGCGAATCCAAATACGCCTGCGGTTGGTTCTCCGCTCTTGGTCACCCAGCGGGAAGTATTCCCCCCGGCGCCAGTCAGGGCAAAATAAGTTCGATAGGCTAAAGCATAGCCATCAAGTAGATATATCGTCTCAGGCATAGGTTAATCTTATCAGTTAATCAAGTTATTTGGAAATCCCCTGCCGCCTGCGGATGTTCCGGATAAAGTCCAGAACCAGGTGAGCCGGGGGAGGTTGGGTGCTGCCGAGGATCAAATACCCAGGAGCCCAAAAGTCTCCAGAAGGGTTATCGTTTTCCATGGTGGGAAATTCAATGAACATCCGCCGAGAAGTATGCTGGCGTACTGTGCGCATTAAGTAACCGGGGGATGTATTGGGGGGGACATTGACCATCCACTGCAAATAATCCGGGCGGATCGACAAATGTTCCAGGCGCCAGCCAAATGCGACGCTCAGGTGGGTGATCCAATCAGACAGCCGGTT
>JBDLJU010000201.1:0-5627 GCA_039714215.1 Chloroflexota bacterium
GATGTAATCTCGCGGCCCCGATCACTTGTGCCATCTATAGTGTCAGGTGCTGCTCCTGCTTTGGAAGTCAACATGAAGAGCGGCAATATCAAAACCATTGCCCACAAGATACGGAGAGCATTAATATAAGTGGAAAAACGTGTTTTATTCATCCAACCTCCCAAGAGAGAATAATAACAGTCATTATAAATACAAGGTTAATGATAACAGAAATATTGTATGTCATCAGAAAGTTTGAGACACAATCCGATTTTCCAATCAGAGACTTTCCCTTGGAGTTTCTTGGATCAATCTATGGAATCGAATTGGATGAGCAATAAATCTGTCTCTCTGTCACATTGCGCATAATATATTGCGTTTGCCAAAATGGCCGGAACCGCAGGTTCCGCCGAGTGAAGCCCGGAAGGAATATTTAAGCAAATCCGAACCCGGAAGGGCAAAACCTCGTAATACCCCGCTGCTTGCAGCGGGGATAGGGGTTTTGAGGATTTTTATATCCCAGACGTGACGTGTTCCGAACGATACCATTTTCCTGTTTCTAGAGGAAAATACTGTTCAACAGCGTTACATTTTTCAGAATCTTAGTCTGAAGTGAATGAATCGTCAAGGAACGCGGGTATTGCCTATTTGCAAGCTAAAACCTCATCAATTCCTATTTTTCACAAAAAAGAATACCCATATCTCAAATTTGTATGACCAGCAAAATGCATCACCTCATCTTCAACTTCCAGCCAACAACAAAATGCGCCCTTTTGGACGCACTTTATTGTTAATCAACAATATTTGATTTTATCTTGACATAATTCTACGCGGTTGAATTCTCTTCGAAAGAAAAAATTTTGGCATTCTTGCGAAAGAAGAAGGTATTTAAAGAAAGAACACACCAAAACAAAACATCTATTTTGGCGTGTTCGTCTTTATTTACTGTTACTAGGAAACGCCGTATTTCTTGGTAGCTCCCAGATAAGTACGAAGCACCTCAGGCGTAGTAAACTCAATCGGTGACCCCGAACCGAGCATGAAACCACCGCCAGGGGCGCATGATTCAAGCAGATCCTTGGTGTAGGCATCCATCTCTTCTGGCGTGCCGGTTGCGAATAAGGATCCAGAAACATTTCCGAAAATGGCAAATTTATCTCCGAGCTTCTCCTTCGCAGTTTTCATGTCAGTTTGGTCAAATCCAAAAACGACCTTACCTTTCGGGACATCCCAATCGGAAAGGATATCCAGGCGGTTGTTATAACTGCCCTCAACAAAAGGCACCGGGATCAGCCCTGCTTCAATCATACCTTCCATTGATTTTTTGAAAGAAGGCCAATAAAACTGGGTAAACTGCTCTTCAGACATGAACCCATCAGCACCCTTATGCAAAGGAATGAGCACAAAAGGTCTCTTATTAGCATATGCGCCATCCACAGCAAACTTGATAGTAGCTGGGACAACTGCTTCACAAGCTGCCATCAGTTTATCTGGATTGCGGTACATATCCAGCATAACCCCCTTCGTGCCGCGCATTGTGTCGCCGATGATATCAAATGGAGCAAACGTCAGTCCTCCATAAAAACGAGGAGACCCAAACTGAGTGATTATTTGATTGTAGGCGAGTGCGGCCGGAATTAACGCTGGAAGCGCCTTGTCAGCAGCTTCGAGTAAAAGATTGAGTGCATCTCGGATTGGCCCTCCTGCTAAGGGAGCCAAAAAAGCGGCGACTGTAGCCGGTTCCATCGGCGCAAACAAACTTGGAAATGCTGCCAGGGCTTTTAGATTCTCAAATACAGAGGGGAACCATTTACGGAAAACGTACCCTTCAGGATTCTGGATCAACTCATCGTAATCAGATGCAGGCATGTATTCACCCTCAACGTACTGCCATGAGGTGTTATCAGGCAATGCATCAGGGCGATCACCGCCTGGCCAACGGAGCATCTTTATCCCAAGCAAGTCAAAGGCTTCTCCTGGATAAGGGAGTACGGTAGAAGCGTACTCCATTTCGGGGAAATCCTCATGGAATTTTATGGCAGCTTGCCGGATATTCTCAGTATTATAGAAATAATCGGCCTGGGAGTATCCAGCACGCCTGGCGATATACCCTTCTGATAATAAAAGGGTGGGAACTCGATCAGGCTCCTTTAATTCGACAGCATCATACAAACGCGTCATTCGCCGTTTATATTTTTCTGCAACCTCTGCGTTAACAAATGCTTTATCTTCAGTCGAGAGCATCACACCTTTGAAAAAATCGTATTTTTCATCTATGCTCATTGCAACCCAATTATCTGGGAAAACGGATACCGGGGTAGGTTTCTTTTCACTCATCTTATCCTCCAACCCATTCATTCGCTAGAGAAATGGCGGTCATGGCATCTTTTCCAAAGGCATCTGCACTGGTGTATTCTTTGATTTGCTCGTCGATCTGTCCACCGCCGATCATGACCTTGACATCAGTCAATCCAGCATCTTTCAAAGCCGCCACCGTGTCCTTCATCGGGTCATAGGCCAGAGTCAAAAAGCCGCTCAACCCTACGATCTTTGCACCGGTTTCTTTCACGGCTTCTACAAATTTCGCCGGGGGAACATCTACACCCAAATCGGTGACTTCAAAACCATCAAGGTCCAGCATGAAGCACACAATATCTTTGGCAATATCATGGATATCGCCTTCAACAGTGCCAATTACGATCTTGCCCTTCTTTTCAGCGCTGGCCTCGTTCGCCAAGAGAGGTTTGACAGTATCTGAGATCGCTGTCATCATCTCGCCGGCCATGATCAGCTCGGGTATGAAGGCCTCACCTTTCTCAAATTTTTCGCCAATCACATCCATGGCTTGCTTGCCAAAAGCCAGTACAGCCATCGGGTCTGTGCCGCTATCGAGAAGTTGGTTGGTGATTAATATTGCATCATCCTCCCGCATCTCGATAATTGCATTGATTAATTCTTGTGACATATAGTACTCCTTTATTGAATTCTGACTCTAATCAAACATCCCTTGCCGGGATGCCCGAACATAGTTCAAACAGTTTTTATCCTGTCCAAGCAGCAGCTCTGTTGTCAAGATCGCTGCCTGGATTTCCTTATCCAGAGGGTCTAAGATAGCACTGTCCAGTCCAGCCTCCATAGCCAGGGTCAGAAAGGCTCTATTGATCTGTTTCCGGGCCGGTAGGCCAAAAGAAACATTGCTCAATCCCATCGTAAAATGCACTTCCGGATATTTGGCCTTTACAGATCGGATGGTGTCGCAGGCGATCATTGCGCCCTGGTTGGCCGTGGCAATGGTCATCGCCAGCGTATCCACATAAACCTTATCATCCGCTACACCTGCGGCGCGGGTGGCCGTCATGACCACATCGATCACTTCCAAGCGTTTCTCGTAAGTTTCCGGGATCTTTTTATCATCCATCGCCAAAGCGATCACTTCGCAGCCGTATTCCGCCACAAAGGGTAGCACCTGCTCAAGCCGGACCGGCTCGCCGCTGATCGAGTTGATCATCGGGGTCTGATTAACAGATTTAAGCCCTGCTTCCAATGCTTTGGGATTAGCGCTGTCCAGACATAGAGGAATATCCACTTCGGGCTGTATGGTCTCGATCAACCAGATCATATCGTCCGGTTCCCGATTTGGGAGTGTTCCGGCATTGATATCCAGCCAGGTTGATCCGGCTTCAGCCTGACGTACTGCCAGACGCTTGATATAATCGCTGTCTCGCTCTTCTATGGCTTTGGCAACCCGTTTACGGGTGCCGTTAATCTTTTCACCTATTATTTTCATTTTATTTTCATCAAGTTTTCCAAATACCCTCGTCATAAAAAAGTGGCGAGGGTATTTGGAAATATCTAGTCCATTAGGATTTAATATATTAAGCGCCTTCTCCTGCTTCGTACGCTGCTTTCATTTCCGCCAGTTTTTTATCATCGATGTTATAGAACAACAAAGCTATAATGCTGATAACAACGAATGCTGTTGGGAAAAACATCGCGATGTTTTTGATTCCGGCAACAACTTCTGCAGTTGGCGCTACACCCTCCTGGAATCCAATCAGTGCAAGACCAAAAGCTGAAATACTTACACTTAGAGTAGCTGCGATCTTAATTGAAAGTTGGAATGATGAGAAAACAACTGCTCTGGCATTGATGCCTGTTTTGTATAAGCCGTACTCTGATGCATCGGCATACATAGCAGTGTTTATCACATTGGCTAAAGCGTAGCCAATAAAACCTATTGATGCAAAGATAATTACTGCATTTGCATTATGCGCATTCAAATACATGGCTGTAAAACTGGCGACCATTAGCAGCATGCCGCTCAGGTAAATAGTTCTTTTTGTAAAGAATTTCTTAAGAAGCGGCACCGTTAATGATCCGCCAAGAAGTAAGAAGTTCACCATACCAAAGAAAACCATGATCTTAGTGGGATCTCCCACTACAAAAATAAAGAAGATCGGAATCGTTGCAAACAGCAGCAATGTCGCCAATATTCTTGCGGTATCAGCAATCAGAATCATTAGTGCCGGTCTGTTTGATTTGATTTGCATGAGCATGTCTTTTACGGTGACTTGTACAGCTTTTCCACTTGCATCTTTTTCAACGCCGGCATCAGCAACACCTTTTGTAGCTGCTACAAGTGTTAAGTATGTAAACGTTGTTAATGCACCAAAAAGAACAGCGACCCAGAAGAATCCTGTTGTGGTGAAATCTTCTGATTTTCCAAAGAAGTACACTAAAGGCAGTATTGCCCATCCAGCGAATATTTTACCGAGCGCATTTCCAATTCCTCGGATTGTAGAAAGTGTAACTTTTTCTTTGGGGTCAGTGGTTAGCGCGCTGTTTAGTGAAGTGAATGCAATATAGGCCGCATTTCCTGCAATACAAAACAAAGCATAGATGAATATACCTGCGATGATTACGCCTGTTTGACCGAAGAAATTAGGCAGATTTACAAATAATAGAGAGTTAAATATGAATACCAGTATTGATCCAATAATTAACCAAGACCGATACTTACCCCATTTCATTTTGCTTTTCTCTATGACTGGTCCGAGAATGGGAACGCTAATTGTGTCAAGAATGCGTCCGCCTGTCATTATGATACCTGCCGTTACCGGGGAAAGCTTTACCACTACAGTTAAGAAGGTTAATAAATAAAAATTACTTAAATTAACCATCGCTAGGAAACCAAAATCAGCAAACCCATAAGCGAATTTGATTTTATTATTTAATTTTGTTTTTATTGCCTCTGTCATCTTTATTATTCCTTTTTAAGTTGTTTAAATTCAGGCGGTTTAATCCACAGCCAGTGCGACATCCAATGCTGCCGCCTGCATATTCTTAGATAACAATCTCTTATTTGTCAAATAATGTGTATTTATTCACTCCTTTTTTATATCAATTTCTGGAAACAACATCCCCAGGGCAAAGACGCGATTGAACTTGGGGTAGGTGGTTAACTCGTTATAGCTGGTTTGTTTTTGTATTTGCTGCCCTCGCTGGCGTGCTGCTTTGGAAACCAGAATCCACTTGGCGCCGATCGCGGCCGCGTTGCCGACCTGCCTGTAAACAGCGTTGGGTAAATCTGGAAACAAGCCTATCGCGATAGCATTTTCAATGTTCAAGAAAGATCCAAAAGCCCCAGC
>JBDLJU010000202.1:0-5619 GCA_039714215.1 Chloroflexota bacterium
GAAAGGCTCCGGTATAAGAGGGGGCGCGGTGGGGGATGGCGTGTCATTGAATGGCGCCGGGGTTGCAGGTTTTGGTGTCATGAAGACGAACCAATAATTAGCTTTAAAGTTTATGCTTCTGTTCTCGACTGGCTTTGGCCCTGACCAACAGCCCGAAGCAGGATCGCCTTCAAAGCGTTCAAACACCTGCTCTCCGGTAACGAATAATATCTCCACTACCTGCCAGTTTGAGCGGTCATGGGAGGATGTGTTGGGTTCCAATTGATCCCATACAGCATCAATTATTATTGATTGGTTCATCTCTGACTTTTCTATACTTTCCCCCTCATCTGATGAATTAAGAGCTTGTAGATTTCCTGAGCAGGAAATGCATAGACATAGCATCATGATCATCAATGCAACCAATTGCTGTCCAAATTTCATGGGATTTTCTCCTGGTGTTGCTCTAAAAACTAGCTATTCTTGGAGTGATTAATTTTTACTCGACGTGTAATTAAGTTTATAGGGTACTTCTCGCATCGGTCTCGAGAGGGCATAAAGGGCTTTTATTTGAGAGACCACGGCTTCACCAAATGAATCGATCAGGTGGTTTTCTGAAATCCCGTTTTCAAAACCCCACAAAATCTGGTCAGCGATTTCAAAAGTCCCTAGAAGTATGCCTTTGTCGTCCACCCCGGGGAGCACATCAGGGTCAGCAACCTTGCTGCGCACAACTTCTGGTAAGCCAAGGTATTCGGCCAATGGGGGCAGTTGACTGCGGAAGAGGTGCGCGATGGGCATAACATCGGCACATTGATCGCAGCCCCATTGCGAGAAAGTACCGGTTAAGAATTCGGTCTTATTAGCTGCGCCAACAACTAGCAGGTTATGGACCTGAGCATATTGATAGAGGAATACCATTCGCAAGCGATGTTTGAAGGTAGCATATGCATTTGCTTTAGCAACCAATGAGCCGGCTTTGGCGCGTAAACGTTTGGCAAGCAGTTTCTCGCTGCTTTCCAGACCCACTGCCTTTCTTCCCCATTTCACCAGAGCCAGTTTTAATCTTTGGCCCGGCACGATCCCAATTGGGAGCGTGCGGTACAGTCCAGAAGCCCTCAGGGTAGGGGTCAGGTTTTGGATCATCAAGGGTATGCCCAGATCTTTGGCGATCAATTTGGCATGTTTGCGATGCACCTTTTTGCTGTCACGATCTGGCATATTGAGTAAAGTGAGATTCTCAACACCAATACTGCGGGCTGCCAGGTAAGCCACGATTGCTGAATCCAGACCCCCGCTCAAGCCAATTACCATCCCATTTTTGCCCATCGCTTTTTCCTTGTCATTAAGTAATGTAATGATCTCATGACATGCCTGTTCGGGATCAATGGCGAGTTGCTCTTTTATATTTTCCACAGCTCTCCCTTTGAGCTTTTCTCACTTTCTTTAATTTTTTCGACCTGACCATCATTTTAATCTATTAAACTTTTCAGGAGAAGAAGAAAGCGATAGAAAGATTGTTTTTGAAGAATGATGATCGAAGGATTCGTTCCTATCGTAGCAAAATGTCTCCGGAACGGCAATGCCTGGGAAAATCCTTATGGGGAAACAAACTTTGCACTCCCTTTTCAGAGCCCAAGCAATAACCACTCAGCGCAAAAACAAATCCTGGTTATTTCTTGTTGCCATTTCATTGTCAAAAACTCAGTTGTTGGTCAGATATTGTTTTATCATGTGACCTGTTGGGGGGAATTTCTCAATTCTGATAGTTTTGCACTTTTTTAAATAAGCAGTACCAATGTGTGCAGGTTTTTGTTACGATAATCATTAATAAGGTTCCCAAAATTATTAACTGATTCAAAGGAGAATCAAATGGCGAAAATAGAGTTCCCTTTATACGGGGGGAATTTAATTGTGATTGTACAAGACAAATATGATGTATATCCAAAGCCATTACCATCAAATTGCGATCCCAACATAAATTGGGTGGGCAACTTTGGACTCTCAGACAAGAAAACTGGCAAAAAACTCAATGGTAAAGTGCCCAAATATCGAATTGAAACCCCTAACCAGGATGGTAAAAATCTGTATTACTGGAGCGATTTAAAGGGAAAAGCGCTTTGCGTCCCCGGGCAGAATACCATTAAAAAAAATCAGATGAAATTTAGAATAGGCATACTCGATCAAGGAGATCCCGCTGTTGGATGGGATTAACCGAAGATTTAGCCCCTGAGAAGTAGTACGGAAACCTATGTATCTTGGTGCCCCTGCCTAATTTTCACGATCTCTGCGTGATAGGGTATATTTTCAATAAATTTCTTGCGCATGCCGTCGTCACTAATTTTCCTTTCCCGACCCTTTAGCAGCTGAAAAGCGTTGTCCAGAATGGATAAAGCTCTTGGATCTTGAACTGCTTGGAGAACTTGATAGCAGGTTAACCAAACACGCAGCGGCTCTTCTGTACCATCCAGGGAACCTCCCCCATCAAGATAGTTCAGAATCTTCTCCACATTTTTCGTAGCGGTAGAAATATCTCCTTGCTTGATGGAAACCCGGGCTAATCCTGCCAGGGGCTCCATTGCAAGATTGTGCTGGTTTAATGAATTTCGGATTTCAAATGACTCCCGATATGCTTCTGCTGCATTTGAAAATTCGTCCATCTCCACATAGATATGACCGAAATAGGTATGCGCCCAGGCTTTTCCTGAAAGATCTCCAGTTTGGCTTGCTAAATCCAAACCTAATTGAGCGTAATTCAGTGCCCTTTCTAAATTTCCTTGTGCCAGCGTTGACATGCAAAGGTTGATAGAAGCATAAGTTTCTAGATATCGTTCTCCGATTTCGCAAACGATAATACGCTGTTGATTAAAGTATCTTTCCCCGCTAATAAATTCTCCTTGCATACAGACTAGCCATCCCAAATTTCCAAGCACAAGGCTTTCTCCACGGCGGTTTCCTATCTCTCGGGCAATCTTCAATGCTTGTTCAAAGTAATCCTGAGCAGCACGGTAATCTCCTTCATTCCCGGCTGTGTTTCCAATATTACTTAGTGCTTTGGCTTCATTTTGTCTTTCTCCAATTTCTCGGGCAATTGAAAGAGCCTGTTCAAAGATCTCCCTGGCGGTGGTTGGATCTTTTTGTTCTAAAGTTATTAAACCAAGCGTATTCAGCAGCCGACCTTCACCACACAGATCGCCTATTTCTCGGGCTATTCTGATACCTTCATCCGCTTGTTGAACTGCTGCAGCATGATTTCCCTGTATCCTGGAAGAATTAGACCATATCAAATAAGCTTCCACAGCCACCTTTAGCTTGCCTGCTAATTTGGCCAGGGAAACCGCTCGTTCTGCCAATGGAGTAGTGCCAGCATAGTTGGTGTGACTGGTGTACTTTGCCCAGCGAGTTTCTACCTCCGCCATACCTGATTCTTTTCCTTGTTCCTCCAATAGCTTAACCGTGGACCGGAGCTCTTCTAGATCCTCTTTTTGAAAATCTCGTTCTCCGAGGGTGTTATATACTGCTTCGCGAGCCATCAGCAGCTTGAAGCGTTCCTCATAATCACCTTCACCGGTTAATCCTAAAGCCTGACTAAAATACTCCAGAGCTTCATGATTAGCAAATTGTCTTGCAGCTTGTTTACCTGCGAGCTTTGCATAATGCTGTTCTCGTTTTCGATCACCAGCAAAGTGGTGGATTAGCTGTACTGCGATTTCACCCTCGTGACCATCGTATAATGCTTCGAGGATCTCCCCGATTGTCTGGTGGAGTATGCGACGTTCTCCTTCGCTTATGTTGTTGTAGATGTATTGCTGGATCAGTGCATGAGAAAAACGGTATTGTGCCAGCCAACGTTGGCCGACAAAAATACTTTCCTGTTCCTTTACCAAGCGATGGCGATTTGCCAGCTCTCCCGATAGTTGGCGTAAAAGTTTTCGATCGCTGATCTTCTTCACGCGTGCCAATACTTGAGGTGTGAAGATCACTCCCTCTACGCTGGCTATTATTAAAATCTCAAATAATTCACTTTCCAAACGGTGAAGGCGTTCATCAATCACGCCTTCGATCCTGGCAGGCAGTGTATCCCAATCTAAGGAAGACCGATTAATCCAGAAACCATTTTCTTGAACAAGGTCCCCCCTTTCTTGCATTGCACGTAACAGCTCAATTGTAAAAAGTGGATGCCCGGCTGTATGATTAAATAATGCTGTCCTGAAATCCGTTTTTAATTGGTTGGGCTCAAGGTCCAAATATGCATCCACAAATTTCTGTTCTTCAGCATCTTCATTCTTCCCTAGATCCCAACAATTGTCTCCAAACCGGCGCTTGAATTCGCTTAACACTTTATCTAATGGATGACGCTCGATTTGCCCGGAATTAAAATGAATGGATGATCGACCAAGGGCAACTTCTTCAGGACGGTATGCACATACGATCAAGATTTTTGCACCCTCCAAGCGTCTTCCAAGATGAAACAGAAGACCGACGGATGCGGTATCAGCCCACTGCACGTCGTCCAGCACCAACAATAAAGGGCGGTGTTTTGCCAGGTTTCGCAGGACGTTGGTGTATTGTGCAAATAGATAACTTTGTTCAAGATCATCAGAATGCTCTGAACCCTGGTTTAACGCTGCGTGCAAATCCGGGAGCCAAAGTGCATCCCTATCTGAAGAAGACAAGGCTCGGGTCATTAACTTTTTAGGATCCACAAAAATACCAGGTAAATGCGGACCATGATCAAGAACTGCTTTTATTGCAAATGGGGCGGAATTCCAAGCATCTTGAGCCTGTTTTTTGGAGATTGTCCCTGCGGCCCAATGAGATTCGAGATCTCCCGTGAGTATACCCATCACCTCTCGGAATGGCAGATAAGGATCACCCACACCAAAAACGGCGTGGCATCTTCCAATCGCGCCCAACAAATGAGGGTGCTTCTCTATAGCGCGTTCTGAAAATTCAGTTATTAATGCCGTTTTTCCTCGACCGGGACCTCCAGCGATAAACACTACCTTCCCTTTTCCATCCAGGGCTTTGCCAAGAAAGCCATTCAACCAGGCAAGTTCAGGTTCCCGAGCTACAAAAAGATGTTTTTTGTGAAGCTCATCCTTTCCTTTGGAATCTTCTTCAAGAAATGATGGTATATATTTTGGAATAGCAGAAAAAGGAGAAAGTAAGTTAGTTCTATCAATAGTTGGAGGAGAAAAATCCTTTGGAAAGTTTGGCCGTACCAGCTGGAACACACGCTCCGGGCGCTTTAACCCTTTAAGGGGCTGCTCTCCCAAATCATAGAATTCTAAATCTCCTGGTAACGTATCTCGGACTAATTCGTAAGTGCTTTGGGCTACTAAAATTTGACCGCCGTGGGCGATGCTCCTTAATTGGGCGCATCGATTGACGGCCATACCGTAATAATCACCTGAACGGAATTCTCCTTCACCCGTTTGGAGAGCCATTCGGGTAGATAATGGGATTTGTTTAGGCCATGATTCAGCGTAAAAAGCCTGCTGAATAGCAGCAGCAGCGACCACACCGTCCATAGCGCGCGCGAAAACGATAAATCTGCTGTCTCCTTCACCCCTTGGGCGTACGATGAAACCATTATGCTGGGCAGCAAGGTTCTCAATTAATTGATCATGACGAGCA
>JBDLJU010000203.1:0-5617 GCA_039714215.1 Chloroflexota bacterium
GCGGCAATCACCGAGATCCACGCGGCGGCGGCCACCAGGTTGCGGCGGAAGAGCGTGCTTCTATTTACTCCCATGCGGAACAGGCCGTAGCCGATCAGCGCCGTGATGATCCCCATATTGAGGATGTTGGCGCCCATCACCAGCAGCCCGCCATCTTGGAAGAGCAGCCCCTGTAAGGCTACCACGCTGGTCATCACCAGGATGCCGGCCCACGGACCCAGTACAATCGCTGCCAGTGCGCCGCCGAGCATATGCCCGGAGGTGCCCCCGGCAACCGGGAAGTTGATCATCTGGGCGGCAAAGATAAAGGCGGCCATAATCCCCATCAGGGGGATTTGTTTTTCGTTGAGCTCCTTTTGGCTTTGCCTGACTGCAATTCCTACGATGATGATCGTGATCATCCAGGAGAAAATTGAGACGCTCAGGCTGAGGAAGCCGTCGGGGATGTGGAGGGGGGTGGGGGCGTAATTCATGATTTGTCCTTGTTTTGGGTATCCTCACGGCAGTGACTGCATAAGCCGTAGAGCACCAGGTGGTTGGTCTGGATGGTGAAATTTTTGTGCTGTTTGAGGGATTCAAAGAAGGGAGCAACCATTTCGTGCTCCAACTTGAGGATTTCGCTGCAGTTCAGGCACACCAGGTGGTGGTGGGGGGTCTCGCTGAGCCGTTCGTAGACTGGTGAGCCGGTGCCCATATCTGCCACAGTGATCAGCTCGTGGGCTACCAGGTAGTCCAGCGAACGGTAGACGGTGGAGAGGTTCAGTGAAGGCAGCCGCTCTTTGAGCCGCTGATGCACTTCTGCGGGGCTGAGGTGCGCGTCGCTGTGCTCAAGCAGTTCGAGCACGGCTTTGCGGGCAGTTGTTAGGTGGATTTCGGGTTTAATTTGCATATCTTTGCATTTGCGAAACTTTGCAAAAATTATAACACACCAAAAGTTTCAAACTGCTTGACAATTGGCTAATCAGGCTATATAGTTAACGCTTCCTAACTATTAAGTGAGATGAACTATGAAGCATGCCGATCCGTTTTTAACCACACTGCATGAATTCCGCACAGTCTTTATGCGCCACTCGATGCACCACGCCCTGCGCCACTCCAGAGGCAGCGGCTGTTCGATGTCGCAGCTGGGTACGTTAATGATCATTCATCGGCGCGGCACTCGGACAGTCTCCGATATCGGCGAGGAGCTGGGGGTCAGCAACGCAGCTGCCAGCCAGATGCTCGACCGCCTCGTGCAGGAAGGCCTCATCTTCCGCACCGAAGACCCGGATGACCGCCGGGTCAAGCAGATCAAATTGACCGATCAAGGCTCCCAGAGGCTGCAGGAAAGTATCGAAGCGCGCCACAGTTGGTTAAAAGAAATCGCCTTAGAATTATCGGACCCTGAAAAGGAAAAGATCACTCAGGCTTTACATATCTTGATCGAGAAAGCCAGGATATTAGGGCATGAAGATCAGAATGAATCACAGAGAGAAAATGATTTGTAGGAGAAATCACCAATGCTGAGATTAGCAAAATATATGAAACCTTACCTCCCCCTGGCAATCCTGACGCTGGTCCTGCTGTTTGTGCAGGCAAATGCAGACCTGGCGCTGCCAGACTACATGTCGAAGATTATCAACACCGGCATCCAGCAGGGTGGCGTCGAGGACGCCGCCGCTGAGGCTCTCCGGGCAAGTACGATGGACAGGCTGACCATCTTTACCAGTGCGGAAGAGCAGGAATTTCTGCGCTCAGCCTACAGCCTGGTCGACCAGGGGTCCGACAGCTATGCTGAGTACGTTGAGCGGTATCCGAAGCTCGCTGAGGAACCGGTTTATCTGCTCAACGATCTCGACCAGGAGGAACTCGACCAGTTGAACGTCATCCTGGGGAAGAGCCTCTTAATCGCTTCAGGCATCGAACGGTTTATCGCAGACCCGGACCGGGCGGCAGACGCTGGCATCGGCATGGACCTGGACTTTGATCTGACTCAACTTCCCCCCGGGACGGATATTTTCCAAATGCTGTCCCAACTGCCTGCCGCGCAGCTCACCATGATCACCGGTCAGTTTGACGAGACGATTGAGACCCTTGGTGAGAGCATGGTCTCCCAGATCGCGGTCGGGGCGGTTAAAGACGAGTATCAGGCCCTGGGGATTGACACCGAAAAACTCCAAAATGACTATATTCTCCGCACCGGCGGACTGATGCTCTTGATCTCGCTGGTCAGCGGAGCGACGATGATCACAGTGGTTTTCCTTGCTTCCAGGGTGGCGGCCGGGGTTGCCCGCGATGTGCGCCGAGATGTGTTCAAAAAGGTAGAGAGCTTCTCGAGCGCAGAATTCAATATTTTTTCAACCGCCTCCTTGATCACCCGCTCCACCAATGACATTACCCAGGTACAGCTGGTCACTTTTATGATCTTGCGTGCGGTTGTCTATGCCCCAATCCTTGGGGTCGGCGGTGTGATCCGCGCAATTAACAAGAGCGCCTCGATGTGGTGGATCATTGCCGCCGCTGTGGTCGCGCTGGTTTCTTTCATCTCGATTGTGTTTATCGTTGCCCTGCCAAAATTCAAGATCATCCAAAGCTTGATCGACCGCCTCAACCTGGTCACCCGCGAAAATCTTTCCGGGATGATGGTCATCCGGGCGTTCAACAAACAAAAGTTTGAAGAAGGCCGCTTTGATAAAGCCAACGTAGACCTCACCAACAACTCTTTGTACGTCGCCCGGGTGATGGTCACCCTGATGCCAGTGATGATGTTGGTGATGAATGGGTTGTCGCTCCTGATCATCTGGGTCGGCTCCCACCAGGTTGCTGAGGCCAATTTGCTGGTTGGCGATATGATGGCTTTCTTGCAGTACGCCATGCAGATTGTGTTTGCTTTCCTGATGATGACGATGATGTTCATCTTCTTGCCCCGTGCGGCTGTCTCTGGGGCGCGGATCGCCGATGTGCTCGAAACGGACCTGACGATCAATGACCCCAAAGATCCCCGGCAGTTCAATGAAGCCTTCAACGGAAAGATCGAGTTCAAGGACGTGGGCTTTAAATATCCTGGGGCGGAGGATAACGTGATCTGCAAGATCACCTTTACCGCCGAGCCAGGCCAGACCACTGCGATCATTGGCTCAACCGGCTGCGGAAAATCTTCAGTGATCAACCTGATCCCCCGCTTTTACGACGTCACCCAGGGCGAGATCCTCGTCGACGGGATTGATGTCCGCCAGGTGAAGCAATCAGATCTGCGCGATAAGATCGGTTTTGTGCCGCAACAGGGAATGCTCTTCTCCGGCACGATTGAGAGCAACCTGCGCTACGCCGATGAAGATGCCTCTGAGCAGGATATTCAAGCGGCCATCGATATCGCCCAGGCTAATGAGTTTGTCCTTTCCAAGGAAGAGGGCCTGGCTGCCGAAATTTCGCAGGCAGGCAGCAACGTTTCCGGCGGGCAAAAGCAGCGTCTGGCAATCGCCCGGGCGCTGGTCAAGCAGCCGCCGATCTATATCTTCGACGACAGTTTCTCTGCCCTGGACTTTAAAACCGATGCTGCCCTGCGCAAAGCGCTCAAGCAGCAGACTGGCGAAAGCACCGTGCTGATCGTCACCCAGCGGGTCGCTACGGTCAAAAATGCCGACCAGATCATTGTGCTCGATGAGGGTGAGATCGTCGGCAAGGGAACACATCTAGACCTGATGAAAACCTGTCAAACATACCAGGAAATTGCCATGTCTCAACTGAGCAAGGAGGAACTGTCATGAACCATACAAAAGACAATTCCAAAGTAAAAAGGGAGCCAGGTCCAATGCGCCGTGGTGGACCAATGGGGCGGCATATCGGCGGGGGTACCGGTGAAAAAGCCCGCGATTTTAAGGGCACCATGAAAAAACTGGGCGAATACATCGCTGCCTATAAGCTTAAATTCACCATTGTGATCATCTTTGCAGTTGGCTCGACAGTTTTTGCGATTGTCGGCCCAAAATTACTCGGAAAAGCAACTACCCGCCTGTTTGAAGGCGTGATCGGCCAGATCTCTGGCACAGGCGCAGGGATTGATTTTGAGTATATCGGCGAGATTATCAGCTTGACCCTCGCTTTGTATCTTGTTTCCTCGGTGTTCAGTTATGTGCAGGGTTGGATCATGTCCGGCGTTTCAATGGACATTACCTACCGCTTCCGCAAAGACATTGCTGAGAAGATCAACCGCATGCCGTTGAAGTATTTTGATAAGGTCAGCCAGGGAGAAGTGCTCTCCCGGATCACCAACGATGTCGATACTGTCTCTCAAACGCTGAACCAATCCATGTCTCAGATCGTCACCTCGGTCATTACTGTGGTGGGTGTCCTGGTGATGATGATTTCGATCAGCTGGCAAATGACCCTGGTGGCCTTAACGATCATCCCGCTCTCGATGGTGATCATCCGCCTGGTGATTAAGCAGTCGCAAAAGTATTTCAGGCAGCAGCAAGATTACCTCGGGCACGTCAACGGTCACGTCGAGGAAATGTTCGGCGGGCATATCGTGATGAAGGCTTTCAATGGCGAAGAAAAAAGTGTCGAGAAGTTTGACGGCTTCAACGACACCCTCTACAGCTCCGCCTGGAAGTCTCAGTTCCTTTCCGGCCTGATGATGCCGATCATGCAGTTTGTCGGCAACCTCGGCTATGTCGCTGTCAGCATCCTGGGAGGCTGGTTGGTGATCCGCAATGCGATCACCGTCGGCGACATCCAGGCTTTTATCCAATATGTGCGTTCCTTTACCCAGCCGATCTCACAGATTGCCAATATTTCCAATGTGCTCCAGCAAACCGCCGCCGCCGCAGAGCGGGTCTTCGAATTCCTTGATGAGGCAGAAGAAATTCCAGAAGTGGAAAACCCGGTCAAACTGGAGACAGTCAAGGGTCTGGTTGAATTCAAGCATGTCAACTTCGGCTATGATCCTGAAGTGTGTGTAATCAATGATTTCTCGGTGGTGGTGCAGCCCGGTCAGAAAATTGCGATTGTCGGGCCGACCGGCGCAGGGAAAACCACGATGGTCAAGCTGTTGATGCGTTTCTACGATGTCAATGACGGCACGATCACCGTGGACGGCAGCAATATCAACGATTTCAGACGCCATGAGCTGCGCAAGATGTTCGGCATGGTGCTCCAGGAAACCTGGCTCTACAATGCCAGCGTGATGGATAATATCCGCTACGGTCGCTTTGACGCCAGCGATGACGAGGTCGTTGAAGCCGCCAGGGCTGCTCATGTGGACCATTTTGTGCGCACCCTGCCTGATGGCTATGATATGGAGCTGAATGAGGAATCCAGTAATGTCTCGCAGGGGCAGAAGCAGCTGCTCACGATTGCCCGGGCGATCCTTGCTGATCCCGATATCCTCATCCTTGATGAGGCCACTAGCTCAGTCGATACCCGCACCGAAGTGCTCATCCAGAAAGCGATGGAAAAGCTGATGGAGAACCGCACCAGCTTCATCATCGCCCACCGCCTCTCCACGATCCGCAATGCAGATGTGATCCTGGTGATGGATGAGGGTGACATTGTTGAGCAGGGGGGGCATGAAGAGCTGCTTGCCAAGAAAGGCTTTTATGCTGAGCTCTACAACGCCCAGTTTGACTACTCTGAGGCG
>JBDLJU010000204.1:0-5574 GCA_039714215.1 Chloroflexota bacterium
GCCCTGGTCAGCGGCGTGATCCTCGCCAACAGCGCCGCCGCCGGAGCTTGCCCTGGCTGGCCGCTGTGTGAAGGGGGCTTAATCCCTGCCACACCAGCAGGCTGGCTCCCGGTCGTCCACCGATTGGTTGTCGGCCTGATCGCCATCTTCATTTTGTGGTTCAACCGCCTGGCCTGGCGCACCCAGCGCACTCAGCGCGCCATCCTGACCAGCAGCACGCTGTTCATGCTGCTCTTTTTTGCTCAAAGCTTCGTCGGAGCGCTGAAAGCCACCCGCGATTTTCCGCTCCACATGCTTGCCCTGCACGAAGCCACCGCCGCTGCACTGATTGCGGTTGGTGCACTGATGGTGCTCTTTACCGGAGCCGCAAACCTGACCAACGATCAGGAGCAAGCAGCCTCAGCTCTGCCGGTGGATTCACGCCAGCGGACCAAAGATTTTCTTGCCCTGACCAAACCAATTGTGGTCATATTGCTGCTTTTCACCACTTTCGGCGGGATGGTGATTGCAGGTGGAGCGATGCCGTCTGCCAGCCTGCTGTTCTGGACGCTGCTCGGCGGCGGATTGGCTGCCGGCGGTTCCAGCGCGATCAACCAATACATCGACCGTGACCTTGACGGAAAAATGAACCGCACCGCCAAACGCCCCATCCCTGCCGGAAGGCTGACTTCTGCTGAGGGCCTGGCCTTCGGCAGCGGCGCCCTGGTCATCGCATTTTACCTGCTGGCTGGATTTGTCAACATGTTTGCAGCCTTGCTCTCTCTTGCCGGGATGGTGTATTATGTGGTGCTTTACAGCCTGTTCCTTAAAAACCGCAACGAACAGAACATTGTGATCGGTGGAGGCGCGGGTGCGATTCCACCCCTGGTTGGATGGGCAGCCGTGACAGGTTCGCTGGACATCACCGCCGGTTTCCTCTTCCTGATCATCTTCTTGTGGACGCCACCCCACTTCTGGGCGCTGGCCCTGCTGCGCAAAGACGACTACGCCCGCGGCGGCGTGCCAATGATGCCGGTGATTCGCGGCGAGCACGCCACTCAGGTGCAGATGTTTGCCTACACCCTGGTCCTGGTGGCTGCCTCCCTGCTCTTGTGGGTCCTGGGCGAAGCAGGCATGGTCTACCTGATCGGAGCAGTGATCTTGGGCGCTTACCTGATCATGCTTGCCTGGCAGGTGCTTAAATCCGGGCGCAACAAAACCTACTACCGGATGTACCGGCATTCCAATTATTATTTGCTGCTGCTCTTTGTCGTCCTCGCAGCAGACGCCCTGGTGAAATACCCTCTGTAATTTAATATGGCAAGAGACCGGGACCCCCTTTCGATTACCCAGGATATTTAATCCCTCCCGCCCTGACCTGTCCCCATTCACTCTTCTTCAAACAAACAATTCTGGTATACTTTTCTGTTGATTGAAGTAAATCTCCTAAACCCTACAGGAGGGGCCGTGGACCACAAGTATTTGAGTGAACGAGCCAAACAGCACCTGAATGCCTTGTGCGTAGAGATCCCAACTCGTAAAGTCGGCAGCCAGGGAAACCGTCAGGCTACCGATTACGTTGCTGAATTATTGAATTCCTTCGGGTTCCAGACTGAAACACCTGAATTTGAATGCATCGACTGGGAAGAACAGGGAGCATCCCTGAACATTGAGAATCACAATTTCGAAGTATTCCCCAGCCCATATTCCAGGGACTGCAGTCTGTCCGCCGAATTGGTCAGCGCCTCAAACGTGGCCGAGTTGGAACAGCTCGATACAGACGGAAAACTGCTGCTGCTCCACGGTGAATTGACCCGAGAGCAGTTAATGCCCAAGAATTTCCCCTTCTACAACCCAGAACATCACCAGCAGATCATTGGTCTGCTGGAAAGCAAACATCCTGCGGCGATCATTGCCGCCACCTCCCGCAACCCTCAACTGGCTGGCGCGCTGTACCCCTTCCCGCTGATCGAGGATGGGGATTTTGAGATCGCGTCGGTCTATATGAAAGATAAAGAGGGTGAAAAGCTGCTCCCCCTTGTCGGTCAGACCGCCACCCTGGTCTCCAACGCTGCCAGGATCCCCTCAACGGGGCACAACGTGATCGGGCACAAAGGAAAATCTCTTACCCCCAAAGTCGTCTTCCTCGCCCACATCGATACCAAGATTAACACTCCTGGGGCCCTCGACAACGGCACCGGGATCGTGATCCTGCTGCTGCTCGCTGAACTGCTCAAAGGCTATCAAGGAGACCTCGGGGTCGAGATACTTGCGGTAAATGGCGAAGATTATTACGGTGCTCCTGGGCAAATCCACTACCTGGCGCACAACCAGGATACGTTGAAAGACATCCAGCTGGCCATTAATACCGACGTGGCTGGCTACTACCAGGGAAAGACTGAGTTCACCCTCTACGGCTGTCCAGAGAAAACCGCGAAGGCAGCCTATCAAGCTTTTTCCAGCTTCCCCGAAATCGTGGAGGGACAACCCTGGTACCAGAGCGATCACTCCGTGTTTATTCAACAAGGCGTCCCGGCCATGGCGATCACCTCTGAAACCTTCATGAAGCTCTCCGCCTACATTACCCATACGCCTGAAGACAGGCCAGAGCTGATGGACGCCAGCAAAATTGTCGATATCGCCATCGCACTGCAAAATTTGTTGGTCTCCCTATGCGTGGAAAAGTAAGCTTCACCAAGATGGACATGTCTGAAAGTTAGCAGCGATCTTAATGCAAATTCATTGAATATCGAGTCACAATTATGGTTGAAAAGAAAAAAATCCTGGTCGCATTAGCCCACCCTGACGATGAATCCTTCGGCATGGGCGGCACTCTCGCCCTTTACGCCCAGCAGGGAGCAGAGGTTCACCTGATTTGTGCCACCCGCGGGGAGGCAGGGGAAGTAGACCCACAGTTCCTCGAAGGTTTCAGTTCAATCGCCGAACGCCGCGAAGACGAACTTCGCTGCGCTGCCACCTATCTCGGTCTCCGTAAAGTGCACTTCCTTGAGTACCGAGATTCCGGAATGCAGGGCTCTCCCGATAACCTGCATCCAGAAGCGTTTATCAATGCCCCCCTGGAAAAAGTGACTGAAGAACTGGTCAGCTATATCAGAGACTTTAAACCTCAGGTGGTGCTCACCTTTGACCCGGTCGGCGGCTATCACCACCCGGACCACATCCACATTCACAATGCTGCAGTAAAAGCTTTTCACGCGGCTGGCGATGCAAATTTCGACCTCAACGGCAGCCAACCATACCAGCCTGAAAAGCTGTATTTCAACATCTTTCCGCGTGGATTCATCCGAACAATCGTCAAAATCATAAAATTCTTCGGGATGGACACCACCAGGTTTGGTCGCAATCAAGACATCAATCTTGAAGCACTCGCTGGAGATGCGGATTATCCCTCCCATGTGATCATCAACTATCGCAAGGTGGGGCACCTGAAGGACAAAGCCAGCGCCTGCCATGCCAGCCAGCTCGATTTTGGCAGCCAAAGCCCTTCTCTGGTCAACTGGCTCCGCAGGATCTCTGGTGGGAAAGACCGCTTCATGCGCGCTTATCCTGCTGCTGATGAAGGTTTCACTGCAAAGGACTTGTTCGCTGATTAAATCGCTTCCATAGGGCGAATTTATCCATTTCCCGCTCTTTTCAAATCATAATGCCACTGGTATAATTACCCGCTGTGCCAGATGGATGATTTTCCAATCCGGCAACTTTTAGCAATCATTGTTTGAGGATATAACCATGTCACAAGAAATACTGCGATCTGTTGAAGCTCCTGTAAATGAAAACATCCCTGACCTGCGCCCTGGCGATCTGGTCAGCGTGCATGTCCGCATCAAAGAAGGCAACCGAGAACGTATCCAGGAATTTAAAGGCACCGTGATCCGCGACCGAAAATCCGGAAATAACGAAAACTTTACCGTTCGCCGGGTAGCCAGCAACGGGATTGGTGTGGAACGAACCTTCTTGAAACGCTCTCCCCGCATCGAAAAAGTAACTGTTGAACGCAGCTCTGCTGTCCGCCGCGCAAAACTCTACTATTTACGCGATCGTGTTGGTAAAGCCACCCGCCTGAAACAGAAATTCACAAAGTAATTTATTAAAATTTGTGTACAATAGGGTGCAGAACATAATGCACCCTATTTGTCGTTAACCGACCGGAGATCTAATGCCCGCTCCACTGATTGGTCTCACAACTCGCAACCTGACCGCTCCCACCAGCGATTTCCCAATGATCGCTTCTCCAAAATCGTATACCAATATCCTCATGAAAACAGGGGCAATCCCGATCCTGGTGCCAGTCAACCTTGAAGAAGAGTACTATTTGGATCTTCCTTTTATGGGGATTTGCCGCGGCTTACAGTTGATCATTATCGCCCTTGGAGGAACCCTGTTCACACACATTGCAGACCAGCTCCCCGCTGACTACTGCTCCCTGTCTTTCTTTGGTTCCTTTATAGAATCAGCCCGGATACACCAAAACGCACACCAAGCCTTCCGTATCCAAACACAGGCAGCCGCATGAGCCAATCCCCAATTGCAGTTTTCGACTCTGGCGTAGGTGGGTTGTCGGTACTCAAAGCCATTCACCAACAGCTGCCCGCAGAGCATGTTTTGTATTTTGCCGACCAGGCGCATGTGCCATACGGCCCCCGGACAATGAGCGAGGTGCAGCAGTACTCAGAATCAATTACCAGCCACTTTCTCTCTCAGAACGCCAAACTGATCGTGGTTGCCTGCAACACAGCCTCAGCAGCGGCGCTGCACCATTTACGCGAGAAATTTCCCGCCACACCCTTCGTGGGGATGGAACCAGCAGTAAAACCGGCCGCCGAACACACCCAATCAGGGGTTGTCGGTGTCCTCGCTACCCCAGCAACCTTCCAGGGCGAACTGTATGCTTCAGTGGTGGAACGCTTCGCCAGCGATGTTGAGATCATCCAAGATACCTGTTCTGGGTTGGTGGAACAAATTGAGGCTGGCAATTTCTCCGGCGAACAGCCGCGGGCGATCCTCACAAAGGCGCTAACCCCGATGCTTAAGCGCGGGATCGATACTGTCGTACTGGGCTGCACCCACTACCCCTTTGTGATCCCGATGATCGAAGAAATCGTGGGGACAGAGGTACAGGTGATTGATCCTGCCCCGGCTGTTGCCCGACAGGTAGGGCGATTATTGGACCAAGAGGGCTTAGCTAACCCCAACACCTCTCTGGGCGAAACCCGCTACCTAACCAGCGGAGACCTCGACCAGTATAAAAAAATCCTGAACACGCTTAGTTTCAGCGACCAGGTAGATGAACTTACGTGGGGAAAAGAACTCTCTTTGGATTAACCTTAATCTGCCGGAATGACCCCCAACTGGTCGGCAGCGATTTCACACTCTGAGAAGTTCTCAAAAGTCAAATCCCGGAACTGGAATTTCTCCTGCTGCTTTAGCTTGTGGAACAATCCCAGGTAATTGTTCAAAACGGCATTGTCCCAATTCAGTTTTAATTTATCTGCCATATCTCGGATCTGCTGATCATTTTCCCCTTCTATTTCAACAAACTCCCCATAAGGCAGTTCGTCGACAGTGATCTCCAGG
>JBDLJU010000205.1:0-5547 GCA_039714215.1 Chloroflexota bacterium
AAATTATGATAAAGTTGTGGGGAACTTATCAAACTGAATGGAGGATTTATCATGGACAAGAAACTTTCACTTGTAATCGTATGGGTAGGCCTGATTGCTGCCGCAGCATACACGTCAAACGCGATGATCGGCATTTTTGGGCAGATCGTCGAAGCGCTCTTCAGCACCCTGGCTGGCGACTTCTCGGCACTGTTCTCAAATTACGGCGTGCTTTTCACCACAATTTTGGGCATCGGCTTGATCTTTTTAATCGTCAGCGCCTGGCTCAACATTGTCTCCTACACCTTTGACATCACCGATGTGATCTTTGAGGTCGAGGAAGATGTTGAAGACAGCACCTACCCCGCCGCTGCAGTTCGCTACATGGCATTTACCTGGGGCCTGTTCTTTGTGCTCTTCTTGATTTTGCCAATGGTGATCTAGTCCCACAAATCGATATCGTTTGATCAAAAACAAAAAAGCCTGGAGCATGCTCCAGGTTTTTTTTGTGAGATTATCCGCTTAGTGATCAGTATATCGATAGCGGAATTGAGCAGCAGAAATATTATCGGGTTTTTCTCCCACCTCAACCCTATTAATTAACGAGTCAAATCGCAATCGATTAAAAGCAATCACCATCTCGTCTTGCTCATCAAAGAACGTACTTCTGGTGATTACTTAATAAATCGGCATACTGGGGTCGATTTCCTCGGCCCAGGCATTGATCCCCCCCTTCAAATTCTTCACCTTGCGGAAGCCTGCCCCTACCAGCAGTTCTAAGGCCCGGGTAGATCGTGTCCCGCTTTTGCAGATTAAGACCAGATCCACAGCGGTATCTAATTCCGAGAGCCGGCCGGCCAGCTGACCCAGCGGGTAAAGCTCAGCCCCTTCCAGCGCAGCGATCTGCAGTTCATGCGGTTCGCGCACATCGATCAGCATGGGCGGATGATCTGTTTTGAGCAATGCTGACAGCTCAGTCACGGTAAGGTCCCATTCTGCCCCCGCGGATCCCTCATCGTGGTCGTGCATCGGCATCCCGCAAAAATCTTCATAGTCAATCAGCTCAGTGATCTCTGGATGCGCACTGCACACCTTGCAACCCGGATTTTTTCGCAGCTTGATGAAATCGAAGCTCATATCCAGGGCATTGTAGAGCAACATTCTTCCCTTCAAGGAATCACCAATCCCGAGGAGCACTTTAATCGCCTCGGTCGCCTGCATTGTACCGACTGTCCCCGGCAGCACACCCAATACGCCGCCTTCGGCGCAGGATGGCACCAATCCTGGCGGCGGTGGTTCAGGGAACACACAGCGGTAGCACGGACCGTCTGAACCATCAAACACACTGACCTGCCCATCAAAGCGGAAGATCGAGCCGTAGACATTCGGGATCCCCAGCATCACGCAGACATCATTGACCAGGTAGCGGGTCGGGAAGTTGTCGGTGCCGTCAATCACCAGGTCATAACCTTTTGCAATTTCGAGGGCATTCTCGGATGTAAACGCCACATTGTAGGTGACTACTTTGATATCAGGATTGATATCCAACAAACGCTTCTTGGCGGAATCGACTTTAAGCGTCCCCAGGCCTGCCGTGCCGTGGATCACCTGGCGCTGCAGGTTTGAAAAATCGACCACATCGTAGTCCACCAACCCAATTTTCCCGATCCCTGCGGCAGCAAGATAGAGCGCTACCGGAGAGCCCAATCCACCGGTCCCAACAACCAACACAGAGGCAGCTTTAAGCTTCTGCTGTCCTTCCAGCCCCACCTCCGGGATCAGCAAATGCCGCGAATAGCGTTTGATCTCTTCATTACTCAATTCAACTTGTCTATCGATCATGGTTAAAACCATCATAGCTCCATTTTCAAAACTTGCAAAGGATTAACTTTGATTACTTTTTCTGTGATTTAATCCGTCCCTGGCGCCCCAGCCTCCCGGGTCCTCATTTTCAATAAAGGATTTTTGACAAAAGGTCTTCCTGCTGCCTGCTCCAGCTGGTCGAGCAGCTTCTCGGTCGAGGTCACCCCAAGGTTGACCTGCCGTGCCTGCCCGTCTGAATCGATCACAAATGTGGTCGGCACACTGAGCACCCCCCAACTCTCCGCGAGTTTGGGCTGGACGCTGGCATCCACCTCGATCAACTGCACCTGCTCGCCGGTTGTTTCCAACAAACGGTTGATCGCCGGACGCTGAGTGGTCCTGCACGGCATGCAGTCCGGCGTGGTGAAGTACAAGATCGCCGGTGTATTTTGCTGCTGCGCTTCCAATCCTGTTAGAGCACGGTTGGCACGTTTCAGCAAGGTCTTATTGATCAATGTATACCCACCGACGCCGATACCGATAAAACATACCGCGGTGATCAATCTAAGCAGAAATGGGGTCATTTCGGTTCTCCAGTTGGCCGCATCCCAGGGATGACACCAGCGGGAGGAAGTTTGTTAAACCAGGGGAGATTGGCGCGCCCCAGCCAGTAGTAGAGCGCACAGCCCACACAGAACCCAGCAAACAGGTTCAGAGCGGCCAAGGCAATCACCAACCAGACCAGGCCCCAGCCCAACCAATTGGCCCCCAACAGCAGCGCTGAAAATCCAATCAGCAGCACCACCCCACCAAAACCTTGCGCAAACCGGTGCGGCTCAGGGTTATCCGCTGCCAGGTCAGCTTTGAGCAGCCCCATCGGTTTCAATCCCAGCTGGTAAACAAAACCAAAACCCGGTTTGCTCAGCAGCATTCCCAGCAGCATCACTGCGCCCACCAAACCTGCCAGCCAGGCAATATCAAGCACAAATGCCAGCAAGCTCAGGGAGATGATCACTACCTGGTTGGTACGGATTGCGTTGTGGTCAACCGGCCGAAGACCGGTCAACGCGTCCAATTAGCACCCCCCGGCAATACTGGGGATGATCATCAAGCGGTCATCGGTCGAGAGTTTTGTCTCCGTCCCTTCCAAATGACGGATATCCTCATCATTGAGGAACAAGTTTACGTACGCCCGCAGCTCACCCTCGTCGGTGAAAAGGTGTTTTTTCAATGCCGGGTACATTTCGATTAATTCGCTAAGCGCTCCAGACACGTCCTGCGCCTGGACTTCAATCTGGGTTTCACCATCGGCATAAGGCCGCAGCGGAGTAGGTATTTTAAGTATTGTCATTTTTTCCTCGTATTTTAGATACAGGCATCTTTAGTTTTTCTTGGAGATCAGCAGGTCTTCTTCACGGAAGCTCTCGCGATCTTCACTCAACCGCCAGGAACGGCTCTCAACCGCGGTTCCCTGGTGAACGCTGGTAATCATGTAGGAGTACCAGGGAAGCGCCCAATCCCGGTCGAATTCAGACGGCCGGTTGGGGTGGTCTGGATGCGAATGGAACACACCGATCACATCTAACCCCAGCCGGATTGCTTCCTTTTCACCAGCGAGCATATCCTCGGCGGTGATCAGGTAACGGTTGTGGCGTGCCTCGTCTTCTCGGGAGTTGCTCAGCGGCAATATTTCGGCTACCTTCCGACCCTCTGTGGAATCGAGACCAAGCAGCAATCCAGCCCCTTCTTCAGGGTAAGCCGCAGCACCGTGATTTTGTATCTTTTTGAGCACTTCTTCAGATAAATACAGGCCGATCATTTAGCCTCCCAGACCTTTGAGGTCAGGTACTTATAGCCTGCATCTGGGAACACGGTAGCTACCAGGCCGTGCTCGCCGCGTGCCACAAGTTCCTCAGCAACCCGGATGGCGGTGACTGCCGCCGCCCCAGCGGAGAGGCCAACAAATAAGCCTTGCTCTAACCCCAGGCGGCGGACCATTTCGTAAGCTTCCTCCGTGGGTACTTCCAGGGTGCGGTCAGGCAGATTGGGGTCATAGATCCCCGGCTGGTGAGCACTGGGCATATGCTTCAATCCTTCCAAGCCATGAAATGGCGAATCGGGATAAAAAGCTACGCTTTGGAGAGACTGGTTTTTCTCTTTCAAATAGCGAGTCGTCCCGGTGATCGTTCCGCTGGTGCCCATCCCCGCCACAAAGTGGGTCACTTCCCCACCGGTTTGTCCCCAAATTTCAGGGCCGGTGGTTTGGTAGTGTGCCTGCCAGTTGGCGGGATTGTCATATTGGTTAGCATAGAAGTAGCGCTCAGGCTGTTCCACCGACATCTGCTGGGCAACCAACATCGCCCCATCAGAACCTTCCAGAGGGTCGGTCAATACCAGTTCAGCGCCCAATGCCTTGAGGATCCCAATCCGCTCGGGTGAGGCATTTTCTGGAATGGTCAGCGTTATTGGGATGCCCATAGAAGCTGCCAGAGTGGCGTAGGCGATCCCCATATTTCCGGAGGTCGAATCCAATAAACGTTTCCCGGCAGACAGTTTTCCTGTCTCCAGCGCGTTTTTAAGTATGTAGAGCGCTGGCCGGTCTTTGACTGACCCGCCGGGATTAAACCACTCTGCTTTAGCGTAAACCTGGACTTGATCCCATACCTCGCCCGCCACACGGTGCAGCGGGATTAAGGGGGTATTCCCCACAATTGATGTTAAACCTGTTTCTGGAGTTGTGTAAGTTTTCGTTAGTGTTGTTACCATTTGATTCAATTCTTTCTTGTTTAGATCGAAACATGATCTTCGATTAAAATAAAACCGTCAATAGACTTCCTGCAACGGGAAATCCCACTCGGGGCAAAATATTTTCAATTTTGCGAGGTGGTCGCTTCCCGTTGTCTATTGACGGTGAAAGAATCTCTTTCAGATCAAATGCTCAACTAGCTACCGACCTCGCTCGAAACACGAGCAATACAACATGTTATTCTCCATATTAGATATAAGTTATCTACTTTATCTTAATTAAGCTGATTATACCAAATTTAATAAAATTTTTCAACTTATTATTATGACTTAACCTTGGATGCTTTTCTTACAACGAGAAACCCAATCCATCAAAACCAGCAGCAATCCTCTTTCAATAATTACAAGAAATCTAATCCCCCACTAATTTATCTGCTCAAAAACTGGTTTATAATTTTCATCGAAGCAGTCTTCGAAGGAGCAGTGCTGATGTTCAAATTGTCAAATTTCGACTCTTTAGGCAGAAAAATCGCTGGGTTTGTGCTTTTATTGGTGGGGTTGGTATTTTTATTCTTCGTGCTCAGAAATACTGTCCGTGATTTCCCAATCTGGTTCTTTGGACAAAGTGTCTCTGGAGTAGTTGATGAAACCTGGTACGAGATGGTTGAGGAGAATGCGGGTGAAATGTCCTTTACCTATTTTGTTAGCTACCACTTCACCGCCCCCAACGGTGAGACGCACACCAACAGCTCCCGTCTTTCAGCACAAGAATGGATGGCGCTGAGCTCAAGCGGAGAGGTAATCGTGGTGTATTCCTCCCTCAACCCAGAGAACAACCGCATCGATGATTCTCGCTTTATACCCCTGCTGTTTTGTTCTTACCTGCCGTTCGTGGCTGCCACATGGTTCTTCCTGACGAACGGCTGGAAGTTACTGTATGCTGAGTTTAAAGAACCTGATGAGGAACTCTGGGTGGTGGAGAAGAAAGTCTTAGCCGAAGGCGAAGAAAAGTAATTCCAG
>JBDLJU010000206.1:0-5546 GCA_039714215.1 Chloroflexota bacterium
TGCAAGAGGCCGGAGGTTCGAATCCTCTCGCCCCGACTAAAAATGACACCAGCTTTTGTTGGTGTCATTTTTTGATTGGGAATCACAGATGATATTAAAGAGAAGGGCGCTGCCCTTCTCCAAACAACAAGCAAAGCTTGTTGGCAAACTCACACCAATCAATGAAAATTTGTCCATTTTGGTTGTATACTTTAAGCAGGGCTAAGATTAAATATATTGGCG
Source organism: Chloroflexota bacterium (assembly GCA_039714215.1). Taxonomy (GTDB): domain Bacteria; phylum Chloroflexota; class Anaerolineae; order Anaerolineales; family UBA11579; genus UBA11579. The sequence continues at coordinate 223 of JBDLJU010000206.1, forward strand.
AACCAATTATTCTGATCGGGTTGAACTTCTTTCAACCTTGAAAAGGAGGAGTTATGCCAAAGACAACTGCAGGAAAATGGTCGCTGGGGTTGATTATCGCCATGCCGATTTTTTTCGCGATCGGCATATCCTTCGTCGACACCGTGTATCAATCCGTCTCCGCCGGCGGGACAATCCTCAAAGACATTGCCGCCAGACCGGCTCTGGCGCTGTCCATGCTGGCAGGGATGGGCGTTGGGATTGCAGCTTTCATCTCAGGGCTGACGGCGATCATCAAGAAAAAGGAACGCTCCTTATGGGTGTATGCCTCCACCGTGATTGGTGCGGGCTTGATCCTGTTCCTCATCGCTGAAATCATCTTTCCCCATTAAGCTCGTTCCGAGCGCAGACCAATTCTAATCGAACTACCAGCATCGAAATCTCCGCTGCTGGGTATCTATACTGATTCACATAAGAATTCCGGATGGTTCAGGCTGCCTCTCGAGAAACACTTTTTGGCAGTTAATTTTTCTCATTCCGACACTCCTGAATAGGACGATGAGAACATGAAAATAGCTGGAAGCATAACTTCCAGCTATTAATGTTAAATGTTTTATACCTTACGTCGTGATCCGAATACCGCCAGACGATGACGAACTGCTCGGTTTGGGCAGCTGGGGCACCAGCCAGGAGATAAATGCATTCGCCGAGCGGGTCTGCATCAGCACCCGGCCTGGACCGGTCAGCTCGACAACAAGTCCCTCGCCGCTGAAAAAGGTCGACTTCAGCCCGCCAACCTTGTTGACCTTGAAATTGATCCCATCGGTGAAAGCCACCAGGTGGCCGGTATCGACGGTCAGCTTTTCGCCAGAGCTGAGGTTGTGCTCGTGGATCGCCCCATAAGACGAGAGCACCAGCATCCCATCTCCGCTGGAGCGCAGCATGATCAAGCCTTCCGAAGCGAAGAAGGTCTTTGCCCCGCCCCACTTGGTATCCAGCTCAACGCCGGACTCCGAAGCAACATACGAGCCGGACTGCACCATCAAGCTCTCACCCTGCAGATCCAGGGCAAACAGGTCACCAGGCAGTGCGGGCGCCACGCTGACCTCGCCGCCTTTTGAGGGGGCCTGGTAGACATTCTGGAAGAAGCTCTCGCCCCCGAGCACTGAGCGGGCCAGGGACTTCAAGATCCCGCCGGCGGCTTTGGTCTCGATGGTGACGCCGTCGGTCATGCTGACCATCGCGCCGCCCTCCACGCGGACCTGCTCTCCGCCTGCCAATTTAAGCACACCAAGTGAGTATGAAGGTTTATACAAAATTTCGATATCCATTGAATTTCTCCTTTATTGGTCGTTAGTCGATAGTCGATAGTCTTTAGTCTTTAGTCGCTAGTCGATCATCTCGAGGAATTGGCCGAAGTTTTCAACCATCTCTTCGAAGGTGTAGGGCACCGGGGGCTGGTGGTACGGCAGGGAAAATTGCTCAGTTTTCAGGTTGGTAAATAAACCCTCGACGATCTCGAGGGTTTTGTCGTAATCGATCAGGTCATCGTAAAGCGACATTCCGAAGTAGGTCGGCAAAGTAAACGGGCTGTGTTTGCTGTGATAATTCAAATTGAGCAGCTCGTTCATCGAAGCGGCCATCACCTCGAGGGTGGACTCCGGAAAATGTTTAATCTCTTTCTCCACCAGGATCTGTTTATCAATATTGGTCACCTTGCTGATAAATTCAGCAAAAGCATTGTTAGTGCGATCCGCATGCATCACCCCGATCACAGATTTCTTGATCAGCTCATATTTCAAAACTGAAGAAGCCGCTTTAAAGGCTGCCTGCTTAAAAGGCGAGAACAGCAGGGCATCTTTATCCAGCGCTGGGGAGACCAGGATCATGCGGTCAATCCGGGGCAGGAGATAGTCGAGGGTGCGCAGGCCAAGCAGCCCGCCGAAGGAGAATCCCATCAAAGTGAAGCGGTCAATCTCCAGGTATTCGAGCAGGTGTTCAACCGTGCGCGGCACCAAATAAGTACTGAACGCCTCCGGGTATGGCGTTGATTCTCCGTGCCCGGGCAGCTCGAAAAAATACGTGGTAAAACGCTGTCCCATGTATTGGGCGAAGGGGGTCCACTGCTCAATTTTTGAAACCATCGCGGGCACCATGATCAATGGCGGGCCGCCTTCTCCGCATTTCACACAGTGCAGGGTGGTGTTTTCAAGTTCGATAAAATGGTAGGATGTTGTCGGGATTGGGATTGTCATTTACGATTAAGTGCCATCACAAAGAATAATTTGCTCCTCATTTTTAAGTTCAATCTGGGCTTTTCCATCATACTCCACAATCTCCCCGCTTACAAGCACACAGGACTGATCGTAGTGGCTCCAATCCTCTCCCCAGATTAAATAGGTAAACAGGTGATTGGGATACGGCTGGTCGTTGCAGAAAGTTGGCTCGCCATTGATCCCTGGCTTGTAGTCACAGTGAGAGATTTCCACCCGCACAGTGATCGTCTCACCGAGATGCTCGCCTGCGGAAGCAGAATCGATCCACTCCACATCGATGGGTGGATCCGCGGGGGGATCGGTGGGCGCGGGCTGCAAAGTTGGGGTCGCGACTGCATCTTCTGAACTGACCACGGAATCAGCGAGCGGAAGAGCTAGTTCGGCCGCCTGTTTTTCCGCAACCTCGGTCAAAATTAGGGACAGCTGCTCGTCGCTGACCTGGTTTTCCGACCCACACCCTACCGCTAATCCAATTAATATTAAATACATGCAAATACAAATAATTCTTCTGGCCATTTTACTCCTCCTTAGCCTTTTGCGAGTGCTTCAAATACCAATCTGGTTAAATTAGCATCCTCCTTTGCACGGTGTGAATTTGGTTCCGGGAGCTTAAAATATTTCCCGGCAAAATCTAAGCTCTTCCATTTGTATGAAGACCTCCGCGGATTCCATTCTCCATAGTAGCTGGCGAACAATTCCATGATGCAGAATTTTTCCTGGAAAGGCTGCTCCCATTTAATCCCATTCAAGCCGCAGGTCTGCTGGATCATCCGCAGGTCAAACTCAGCATTGTAGAATCCCACCACCCTGCCCGCCAGGACCTGCTGAAGCTGCGGCCAGACTTCTCCCCACTCAGGCGCTCCAATCAGGTGAATATCATTGATCCCATGTACTGCGCTGGCGCCGGCAGGGATGGGTTTCTTGCTCTTCACCAGCGTGTCGATCAGCACATCGCCATTGGTATCAACCGCCGCAATCTCGATCACCAGGTCCGTGTCCCCAAACCCGGTGGTCTCAGTGTCGAGATAGACCGGGTCGAGACTGAGCAGGTTCCTGGCTATGCGCATCACACTTTGTTTGTCAGTTTTCATTGGTTTTATTCTAACCCATTCGCCTGGGGTCAACCACCACAGGATTGTTTAATTCCCCAAGACCTTCAATCGTTATCGAGACGGTGTCGCCTGGGATCAGCAACCCGACCCCAGATGGCGTCCCGGTGAGAAGCACATCGCCTGGTTCAAGGGTCATCACCGAAGTGACGTATACCAGCAGCTGCGGAATCGAGAAAACCATGTCGCGGGTGGTCGCCATCTGGCGCAGTTCGTCATTCACATTACAGGTGATCATTGTATTGGTCGGGTCAAAATCGGTCTCAATCCACGGACCAATCGGGCAGAAGGTGTCGAAACCTTTCCCCCGCGACCACTGCCCGTCTCTGCGCTGCAGGTCCCGGGCGGTGACATCATTGGCGACTGTGTAGCCAAAGACATACTCCATCGCTTCTTCAGGCTGCAGCCAGCGGCAGCGCTTCCCAACCACCACTGCCAGTTCAGCTTCGTGCTCTACCCGGTTTGACTGCAAGGGAAGCTGAATTTCCTCGCCCGGTCCGATCACAGATGATGGCGGCTTTAGAAATATCAACGGAGATTCGGGGACTTTGGCATCATGTTCTTCGGCATGGGCAGCATAATTCCGCCCGACACAGACCACCTTACTCGGGATGACTGGTGCGGTCAGGGTCACTTCAGCCATCGGAATCTCAGCCTCCTGACGCTGGTACTCTGAAAAGATATCACCCAAAATCGGGCCGACCTTGTCCTGGTATACCCAACCCAAAACAGGACTGCCCTGATCCTGACGGTATCTGATAATTCTCATCGCTTAAAGCTCCAAATCTGATTAACCTGACCCCATCTGAATGCGTTCAAAAATTTCTTCAATGATTTTATCCACTCCGGAGAAGCGGTCTTTATATTTCCATCTAAGGGATTCTGCCAGGGTATACACGATCACATCAACCAGGATGACGGCGAGTCCGAGCACCTCCTGAGTTTGGGCTGCGATCGCAATGTCTGCCTTGGTGGCAGAGTCGTGGGAGGCGCTCCCCACAATCGCAGCGGTAGACACGCCGATCTCAGACGCCTCCGCCAACGCCCGTGGTAAATATGGTGCTGCCCCGGCAACATCAATCGCCAGGATCAGGTCTTCGCGATTGGCGGTGGAAACCGTGCGAGCCAGATCCCCTACCCCTGACTGGGCCACAGATACGAGGAAGCCACCCTGCTCTAAAAGGTTTAATAGATTGTAAGCAGCCACCTGACCAAGCCCGTCTGAAACCACAATGATCCTGCGGGCCTTACCGATTTGCTCAACAAGCTTCTCAAGGCTTTCCACCTCGATCAGCATGCGGGCCTGTTCGATAGCATCTTTCATCTGCTGCATGCGGGCATCGACCACGGAGGCGAAGGTGTCTGGCGCGGCAGCTTTCTTGGGGGTGATCAGCAAGCTCTGCTTGACGCGATCTTTGATCTCATCTTGCAGCTCGGGGAACCCGGCATACTCCAACCGCTGGGCGAAACGCACGACAGTCGCCGCGTCGACATCCACCTGGTGCGCCAATTCGGTGGCAGTCATCAGCGCCGCCTGCACATAGTTATCGAGGATGTAATCTGCCAAACGCGAAAAGCTCTTCGACATCTTATCGCGGTTTTCACGGATGCGGTTCTCGTAGGACATAAAATCAATATAGCATAGTTATTTGTCCGATGCAAACAGATTGACAACTTATTTTGTAGTCACTCAAATTCCCTGTTGCCATTTTTACAGATGGGGTATAATTGCCGCACTGGGGCGCATAGCTCAGTTGGTTAGAGCATTCGGTTTACATCCGAAAGGCCGTGGGTTCGAGTCCCTCTGCGCCCACTGATTCAACAACCACCTTGACGGTGGTTGTTGAATTTAAGAGAATGTCGCTTCGCTCCATTCTCTACACGCTGCTCATCCTCCAATTCATTTTGAACAGCCCTCTTTCCATTGCCAAATTAATCCACCTTGGGGGTAGTTATTGTA
>JBDLJU010000207.1:0-5544 GCA_039714215.1 Chloroflexota bacterium
GTAATTTATCTGCCACAACATGCGGCGGGACCCGATGTCTTGGGCGGCTTGAGCAGCCTCAAGTAAGATCTCTTGTGCTGCCTGAAATTCCTCAAGTTCAATATGTGCGATCCCAGATAACATTAACAATTCAGGATTAAGGAACCGGACCCCGGATTTTTGAAGCTTGGCATTGAATTCTATTGCTGTGTTTGCCGCGGCCCGGAATTCTCCTTTTTGAAGATGTAGGTAACTTTCTGCCAAAACGTAATAATATTTAGCGATCACGTGAGGATCATCAGCTGGGTTCTCATAGTTGGCAATGATCGCCTCTGCTTCTTTTGTCTTTCCCGCTTTGACCGCGACCAAAAGACGTGCGCCTACAGAAAATGCATTCACAATCGCGGTGCTGCCCGATGTGATTCCGATTGCTTCTTGAAGGATTTGTTCTGCAGATTCAAAATCTCCCATTTCAATATATACAATTGAGAGGAAGTTCCGCCCAATCAGAGCTCCGGCAAGGAAATTTGAAATTTCCGCATCTTTGATGGATTGAAGGGTAATAATTATTGCCCTGTTGATGTCTCCCCGTTCCAAATCCACCAGGCCAATCCCATAACGGCTGTATGACTGCCCCCATATATTCCCAATCCTTGTGCTGATCTGATAAGCCTCATCCGAGTACTGGTACGCTTTATCAAATTCTCCGGCATATGCACTGACGGTGGCTAAACCGGAGAGGCAGTCTGCCAGCATCGGTTGGTTGCCCAGTTTTCTCCACAACTCAACTGCTTCGGTTGAAACTTCTCGTGCCCGATTGACCTGACCGTTCATGCTGTACACGTGGAGGCTGTCATTTAGTGCGTATGCTAATTGTTCGTCTAATCCTAATGTCCTGGCAAGATCAATCGCCTTCTCGCCAATCTTCTGGGCGTAACCCAGGCTTTGGTGGAAACGGTAAAGATTCATCTCGATCCATAAGATTTTAGCGAGTGCAGCCTGATCGTCAATTTCCTCAGCAATCTTTTTGGCCTTTTCTACAATAGGCAGTCCTGCTTCAGTATTAAATTCGGTGCTGGGGACACTATGAATTTGAGCCTGGGATACCAATGCGGAAAGTTCTACGGCTTTATCCTGATATGCATTGGCAATCGTCTCCAGTTCTTGGTAATTTTCTAAGGCTTCTGAAAATTGCGAATTTAATTCATACGCCCGCCCTCGATTTGAGAAGAGATTGACTAGATCATTGAGGTCAAAGGACTCCGCCCATTGAGCTGCTTCAATTGCTTTTGTGTAAGAGGTGATTGCTTCCTGATTGGCATAAAGTTTCAAGGCAGCGTTACCTTCTAGCCTGAAATAATTTACGGCACGGGGATCCTGCGCTTGATAAAAGTGGTGACCAAGTACAGCGCCAAAATCATTTAGCCGATCAGGGTACAGCTGTAATATTGCTTCGCCAACTTTTCTATGAAATCCCCGGCGGTTTTTCAGCAATATCGTATTGTAGGCGGTCTCATGGGTCAGAGCCAGGCGGAAGATATATTCAAGATCAGGCTCCCGTTCAGTTTCCAGGATCAGCCCAAGCCGCTGGAGCTTGTTGATCTCATCATCCAGCTCACCAGTAACTTCATTGATCATCTCTAAAACCTGGTGATAGAAGGACCTGCCGATCACCGATGCTATCTGTAAAATCTGTTTGGCGCTTTCTTCCAATTGATCAATCCGGGCGGCTAATAACGTTTGAAGATTGTCTGGAATGGCAATATCCTCAATCTCTGACGTGACATGCCAATCGCCGCTGGCAGGGTCTTGTTCCACAGCTTTACTTTCGATCAGCGTTCTTACCACCTCTTCCATAAAGAACGGGTTGCCATCAGATTTGCTGAGGATCATTTCTCGGACCTTTTTAGGGAACTCATAACCAGCGAGTAATTGATCGACCAGCGCACTGCTCTCGTCATCCTGTAATGAAGTTAAATTGATCTCTGTAAATCGATGTGTAAAATCTGACTCCGCTTCTTGTTTCACGCTCCATGCTGGAGAAGAACGGTTTGGGCGAAAAGCACAGATAAATAGGACCGGGAGACGATCTGCCAGCTGGAACAGGTGAAGGATCAGCTCTGCAGACGCGGGGTCTGACCAATGGAAATCATCGATACAGATTACCGTGGGTCCGCCTTGTGTCAGGATTTCAAGCATCGCAAGCATTTCTTTGTAGATTGCTCTCTTAAGCTCCTCGCCTGATAGCTGGTTTTCAGTTTCAGATTCTTTCACACCCAATAAAATTTCAAACAAATCAATTTGCTCAGTTGAAATTACAATATCGTTGATTGTCAGTGCTTCTGAAAGGTTTTTTCTGACGCGTTCAGGGGAATCGGAAGAAGTTGCTCCTATGAAATTTCTGATCAATCGTTGGATCAATCCGTAGGGACGGGAACCCTCATAAGATACTCCTGATGTCTGGTTCCAGCGATTGAGCAGTTTGCCGAAGGGCTGTGAACCGGTGTCTGTCAATTCCCAGACCTGCTGCATCTCCCTCAGCAAACGGCTTTTTCCGAGTCCTGCCTCCCCAATCAGGAAAACAATCTGACCGCGTCCTTTTCCAACTGAATTGATCGTTTGTTTGAGGGTATTCAATTCTCCGGAGCGACCAGTAAGCGGCGCATCAAAACCTTTAATCCCCCGCCTGGCAATTTGACCATCCTTCTTCCCAAGGATCCGGTAAACCTGGCCGTGCTCACTTTTTCCTTTAATCTCGACCCCTTTGACCAATTCAGTCTCAAAGAATGGTGCAACCAGCTTGTAGGTGTCCTCCCAAATTTGGATCGTGCCCGGCTGAGCGGTTTGTTCCATCCTCGCCGCGATATTGATTGCATCTCCAAGGGCAGTGTACTCCATGAAAAGGTCTGAACCAACCCCGCCGACTACGACAAGCCCGGTATTGATCCCCACGCGGACATCAAAATCGTGTTTATATTTCCGTTTGATCTCTTCTTTGAACGGTTGGATGCTGCTAATGATTTTCAGCCCGGCCAGGGCAGCCCGTCGGGCATCGTCTTCATGCGCAATCGGAGCGCCGAAGAAGGCCAACACTGAATCTCCCATTAATCTGGCGAGTGTCCCTTCATACTCATAAATCGGAGCGATGAGGTATTCGAAAGCCTGATTCATGATCTCCGCCCACTCTTCGGGGTCTAATTGCTCTGCGATCGAAGTAGATCCCTTGACATCACAGAAGAGGATCGTGACTATCCTGCGTTCGCCCTGCATCGTCTGAGCTTTCCTGGCGGTTTCTAGTTTTTGTTCGTATTCTTTTGGCATTACCCCCCGCCGGGTATCTAAATTCTTGTTTATTTTCTGATGCAGTTGATCTCCACAATCGATACAAAACTTGGCAAGAAAGGGATTAACCTGACCGCAATTCGGACAGGTGATCATCAATGAGTTACCACAGTTCATGCAGAACTTTGCTTCTACAGGATTTTTTGTTTGGCAATTTGGGCAATCCATTTTTTTTCCTCTATTATTGGTATTGGCTGAATTTGAGATTAAATAGTTAATCAAAACCGCCTAGATTATAATTTATATTTGCCTATTATTGTCTAATTTGTTATATTATAATCAAGGATAGTCAATAGATTACTCCTGCCAAACTTGGATCAGACGGAACCAATTGCTGGAAATTATTAATTTCTCAACCAAAAAAAGGATAGCAATATGGACAAGAATGAAGAAAAACAGATTGAAGTCAGCCGCACATTTAATGCCCCGCTTGAAATGTTGTGGAAATCATGGACGGAACCTGAGGGTTTCATGAAATGGTATGGGCCGCAAGGATTCACGATACCGACATGTAAGATCGACCTGCAGGTCGGCGGCAGTCATCTCTGGTGTATGCAGTCACAAGATGGCAGGCAGATGTATTTCACCGGTAGTTATAAGGAAATTATACCGATGGAGCGCCTGGTCTTTTCCGATACGATGTCGGATGCCGAAGGTAATGTGATGGGGATGGGGGAGGGCATGCCTGAATTTATGGATGTCACTGTGACTTTTTCCCATGCAGATGGAAAAACCACCGTCATGGTCAGTCATCTGGGCTATGGTCCTGGAGCAGATTATGCTGCAATGGGCTGGGAGCAGGCTTTCGACAAGCTCACCGTTGAGCTGGAAAAAGGTTAAGATTTACCGCTTGATTTTTCATGCAGAATACATAAAAAACGCCACGAAATCCGCGGCGTTTTTGTGTTGATCGAACGAAGTTCGATCAAATAATATCGAGCAGCTTGCTGCTCGATATTATCCGATGAACCATTTACCTGGACTCGGTAAAGGCGCTGTAAATTGGTTATCCGAGGCGGAGTTCGATCGCATCGGGTTGAGCACAGGTATCGATACATTCCAGACAGCGAACACACTCAGCTGAACGCAGGTTCTCAGGAATACTTGGAATATCCATTGGGCATTCATTCTCGCATCGTCCGCAATTTGTGCAGTTCGCCAGGTCTGTCTTGAGATACAGGGGAGATATTTTATTGAAGATTGCCAATAACGCACCCAACGGACAGATATATCTGCACGAAAAACGTTTAATCAGCATGGAGCTGAGTACAAATCCAAGTAACACAACCCCAAGCAATGGTGTATTCCATTTAAAACTGAATATCGCTCTGGCAGGGCAGATATCATGCAAAGGTGGATATACAGCTCTTGTACTGGCAAACAATATGATTACCAGCACTAAATATTTAACATATCTGAGCCACTTATCCAGTTTTGGGGGAACATCGATCGGGAACCTGGTTTTGCTTTTTTTCCCTTGCGGCCTATTTTCCTCGCCACCCAACCTCCGGGACCAACCCGCGAACATATCCTGCAGCGTTCCCAGTGGACACATCCAACCACAAAAAGCGCGGCCTGCAACCAGGGATACGCCTAAAACAGCAAACAGCACTGAGAAATTTAGTAAATTGGTGGTCTTGAGCGTGTGCCCGGTGGTGACGTACAACCAGAGCGTTTCAATTGCTCCGAAGGGACAAAAGGCATCGAATGCACCGCCTTTGGTAGGGCTTCCCGGCAGCATGTGACGAATACCGAGCAAGAATGTAAACACTACAAAACCAATTTGCATCCCGCGCCGGTACAGTGAGAGTTCGCTACGATTTTTTTTCATCGTTTGTTATTTTAGTGAACTGGGAGGAAACCCAGCACCATTCCCAGGATGAAAAAGGCAATGAAAGAAATAATCAATATGTACGGGAAATATTCTGTTTTTATTTTCATATATTTTTTAAATCAACCGAATACAGATTCTTTATCTTTGGAAAGGCTTATTCTTCGCTCTTTACCCAGGCTGTGATCAGGTTCTTTGTCTTAGGCAGTAAGAAATAAATTAACAAAGCAGTGCTGATTACTGGCGCAACTAAGAACATTGAGAAGCTGCCTTGTTTCACCGCAACCACGTCAGTGAGCCCAACCGGGAAACCACCAAACATCGACATTGCCGCAGCGAAGACACCCATGGGAATTGCCCATTCTTTTCGTTTCACCAGGGCTAAGATAAAT
>JBDLJU010000208.1:0-5528 GCA_039714215.1 Chloroflexota bacterium
TATTGTTGTCTATCCGCTTTCCCATTCTTTGCCGATCTCGTCGTATTGGTCCATCTTCGACTTGACCAGCGCCTGCAGTTCTTCTAATTTTTCCTGCGAGTTCGCTTCAAAGCGGAGCACCAATACCGGCAAATTCGAAGATGCCCGGATAAGTCCCCAGCCATCGGGGTGTTCGATCCTCCCGCCGGCCTTGGGGTTGTTGTCGAAGGTGACCACGTCGTAGCCTTCTGCCTGGAGTTCTTCAACGATCTTGCCGACGATCTCATATTTGATCTCATCGGGGCAGGAAGCCTGCAGGGTGGGGGTTGCCAGGTAGGTGGGGATCTCGGCGATCATCTCAGAGAAGCTCTGCTCGCTCTTGGAGAGCACTTCAGCCATCTTAAGGGCGGTGAAGACGGCATCATCGAAGCCATAATAGATCGGGGGGCCGAAAAAGATATGACCGCTCATCTCGCCTGCGAACGGCGCTCCGGTCTCGTGCAGTTTCTGTTTGATGTAGCTGTGCCCGGTTTTCCACATCAGCGGTTTACCTTTGTGGGCGGCAATGTCTTCTCCCAGGGCGCGGGAGCTCTTCACGTCATACACAATCGTTGACCCTGGGTGAGCAGCCAAAATATCACGGCTCAAAATCGCCATGTAGCGGTCCGGCCAGATCACATTGCCCTTTTCATCGGTGATCCCCAGACGGTCTCCGTCCCCGTCGAAGGCAAAACCAACTTCAGCGCCAGAGCTTACTGTTTCCCTGCCGGTGTCTTCCATCATTTCAACTTTGGAAGGGTTGGGGAAGTAGTGCTTGAAATCCAGGTCGGGCTCGGTGAGGAAATCAACCACCTCACAGCCCGCCGCCCGGAGAATTTCGGGGACGATTGGGCCTGCCGTGCCGTTCCCGGCGTTAACTACCACTTTAACCGGCCGGGTGATCTTGACCCTGCCGAGCAAATCTTTGGCAAAAATCGGGATGTAATCCACATCCTCACGGGTACCCTCGCCAGAAATGAAGTCTTCACTGATCGTCAGCTGGTGCAGCTCTTTCATCTCATCCGGACCAAGCGTATAAGAAAAGCCCAGTGCCAATTTGAATCCCAGCCAACCGTTGGGGTTGTGGGAGGCGGTCACCATCATCCCGCCCTTGGTTTCGTAGTGATATTGGGCGGCATACATGATCGGGGTCAATACCTGGCCGAGAGCGACCACATCCACACCGCTGGCCAATAAGCCATCAATCGCAATTTCGCTTAATTCCTTTGATCCCGTGCGCAGGTCATAGCCGACCACGGTTTTTTCAATCCCGCGCTTGCGCAGCATCGTGCCGTAGGCCTTTGCAATGATCACCACGCTGTCTTCATTAATCTCTTCATCGTTGACCAGCCCGCGCAGGTCGTATTCACGAAACATTGTTTTCTTTAAATTTGCCATTTCTATCTCCAAAAAAAGTGGATTACTTGAATTACCCTTTTAATATGCCGCCTTTGCTCACGTTAAGGATCTCAATAGAATCTGCGGTGGGTTGATCCAGGCCAGCAGCCTGCTGGACCGCACGGCAGATCTCCCCGGCAGCTTCGGCGAGCTCCTGCTCGGTATGTTCGTATCCCGCCTCAAGCATTGCCCGGAAGACCGGCTCTGTCCCAGAGTAGCGCAGTTCCATCCGCATAATTTTCATCCGGGCGTTGACCTCGTCTTTTACCTGAGCCAGGGTTTGCATTCCGTCCAGGGCGGGTTTTTCCGGGACATGGGCGCTGGCAATCACCTGGGGGGTTTTCTTGATCATCCCGGCCAATTTAGCCAGCGATTTGGTTTTTCCTTCGGCCAGGACTTTTAATAAGAACAAAGCAGTGCGCAGTCCGTCTCCGCTGTTGTGCTCCTGATCGAAGAGGATAATGTGTCCTGACTGTTCCCCTCCGATGCCGGTGCTGCCGTCAATCTCCTGCTGGGAGGCTAATTTCACCAGTTCCTCGGTAACGTATTTGTCTCCCACCCTGGTTTCAATGAAGTTGAACTTATGCTGGTCGGTGAAATCTTTCAATCCCTGGTTGCGCATCGTGGTGGTCACGATCGTATTGGCAAACAGCCTGTTATCTTTTTTGAGGAAATCTGCCAGGATTGCCAGTACATGATCCCCGTCGATCAGCAGACCATTCTCGTCCACAAAAATTGAGCGGTCGGCATCTCCATCAAAAGCGATCCCTAAATCGGCGTCATACTGCACAATCAGGTCATGCAGGTCTGCCGGCTGCTGGCGGATTTGTTCTGAGCCGCATTTGTTGTTGATATTTAATCCGGTCGGGGAAGCGTGAATGGTGATCACGTTTGCACCCAGGCGGGAGAGACATTCCGGCGCATACCAGGATGCGGCCCCGTTGGCGCAGTCCAGCACGATGGTCAGCTCGCTGAGGTCAAGGCTGGGGTGCTCAAGCAGCAGCCCATCGAGATACAGCTCCCTCATTCCGCTCCCGTCGATACTGCGCCCGTATCTGGAGGAGCTGGCGATGTTTAAGCTATCCGGGTTAAGGGCAAGCTCTTCAATGGCCAGTTCAGTTTCTTCAGAGAGTTTGGAGCCATCGGGATTAATGATCTTGATCCCGTTCATTCCCACCGGGTTGTGGGAGGCTGAGATCACCACGCCTGCCTGCGCTTCAAGTTTACGGACCAGATAGGCCACGCCCGGGGTGGGGATCACCCCTAGATCAATGATCGTTGCCCCGGCGGTCAGCAGGCCGGCCGAATAAGCATGCTGCAGCATCTGGCCTGACTGGCGCGTGTCTCGACCGACTACGAATATTGGGGAGCGGTGTGCCCCCTTCATAATGTGCCCTGTGGCAAGGCCGAGTTTTAACACGAATTCGGGCACCAGGGGGAATTCTCCCACCGTCCCGCGGACGCCATCTGTTCCAAATAATTTAGGTTGATCGTTCGGCATAGTGTTTTCCTAAGGGGTGCTTAGATATTCTCCAAAGATTATTTTTGTGCTAGGCATATGTCAATCTGTTTGTGAGATTTCTCGGTCAGTTTTATTCAGACCGGGATGATTTTTGTAAAAATTCCATTCAACATACAAATAAACGGCAGTTGATTACTTTTCCGGGATAATCCTCTTGAGCCCTTGACTGGTTTCAGAAATGTAACGCCGTTTATCGATTTGATCAAATCACAATTTAATACGAGCTGGGAGTAAGCTGCTCGATATTATTTTCCCTATAATAACATAAAAATAGGTCTCAATTTTGGGCGGCACGGCTCGCAGGGAGATAAAAAATATTCTTTTCTCAACAGGATGTTTGCCTGCAGCTGCATGCCAAACTATAGGGCCAGAAGCCACTTAAAGATATCTTCCCTAAATGACTGGACAACCCCTGATTTTTCATGTATACTCCCCCAAGATTGAAAGAAAAACGATGAATAAAGATCTTGCGAACATTTATCCTGGAGTCTCCCCTCACTTCATTCTTGGAATGCGAATGTTGTGGATTTGGACGCGGCAGACCTCCGGGTAAGTTTCTAATTAGATTAAACTAACATTTAGAGCTGCCCAGAAGGGCAGCTTTTTTTATAACGATTTAGGCAGAATTATGAATTTTCTAGGATTGCAAACAACTGAACGACAGAATGCTTCCACTTTTGAGTTTTCACTCAACCTCTATTGGTTAAACCTGATTGGGGTAATCCTCACCTACACGCTCACCTATATCATGTTGATCTGGTCACATGAAAAAGAGGCAGTCTTGAGGTAATTTATCGCAAAAAGCGGAATTGCTCAGATTTTCAAGAGGCTGCCTCACCCGAAGCAGCCTCTTTTATTTTTATAAGGAGAAAACGATGAACACAAAAGCAAACCGTCCTGACAATAATTCACCAGATGCAAAGCACAACGGGTACGGAATGGGGGTCTCCACTTTAGCGGTTGATGCAAACCGTCAGCTGAACCAGAATCAAGCGGTCACCGAACCAATTGCGATCTCTTATACTTATCCTTTTGGAAATTCTACCGGCTTATCTGAGCTCATCGAACTGCGCCAGGTTGGGGAGAGCATACCGCGGCAAGAAGGTGGCCGGCATGCCAACCCTGCAGTCTACGCCGCAGAACAACTCATTGCCGGGATGGAGAACGCCGCTGATGCGGTCTTGTTCTCCTCAGGGATGGCGGCAACCACCACGGTGATGCTCACCCTGCTGCCGGGTGGTTCGCATGTGGTGCTCTCAGAAGGGTGCTGCCCGCGTACCCTTCAATTTTGCACCGATTACCTTGCCAGGCTGGGCGTCGAGTACACAGTGGTTCCCTTTGGAGATTACCAGGCGCTCGAGGATGCGATCCGACCGGAAACCAGGCTGTTATTTTCAGAATCGCCGGCCAACCCATACCTCCGTACCCTGGATCTGGAAAAATTTGTCGCTGTTGCCCGAAAGCATAAGGTGGTTTCTTTTGTTGATGCCACTTTTGCGACGCCGTTCAATCTCCGCCCGGCAGATTGGGGTGTAGACCTGGTGGTCCACTCTGCGACCAGGTATCTCGGTGGGCACAACGACCTCCTGGCCGGCGTGGTTGCTGGTAAAAGTGAATTGATTGCCTCCATCAAAGCGCTGCTGGGTATTTTTGGTGCGAAAGTCGATCCGGGCAATGCATCCCTGCTGCTGCGCGGAATCAAGACTCTGGGACTGCGTGTAACCCAGCACAATCTCAATGGGCAGGCGGTCGCCGAATTTCTCGAGGCGCAGCCAAAGGTCGACCGCGTCTGGTACCCGGGCCTGGTGTCGCATCCTGATCACGGCACTGCGGTCAGGCAGATGCGCGGCTTTGGCGGGGTCGTCTCCTTTACCGTCAATGGCGGTCTTGATCCTGCCGCTCATTTTGTGGACGCTATGCGTCTGCCGCTGCTCGCCAAATCTCAGGGCGGTGTGCGATCGCTGGTTGAGCAGCCAGTATTGCTCTCTGATAACGGGCTCTCGGAACAAGAGCGGCTGGGGCACAGCATCCCGGAGAATTTAGTACGCCTCTCCCTGGGCATTGAAGATACAGATGATCTGATCGCTGACCTTGGCCAGGCTTTGGATCGTCTCCCAGCTTCAGGCTAGAAGAGGGAAAATACGTAGACTAACAATAAAATTTGGGAGGACTTCAGTAGGGAATCCTACAGCAATCGATCGCGCCGCAAATCCGGATCGAGATAACATGGACGTGCTAAAGCCATCACAAAATTTCTTTGGGGTTTTGCTTGAAATTAAATTTGTAGATCGTGTATTCTGGAGTAGAATTAGATATCAAAACCTAACATCTTCGAGGAGGAAGTTGTGTCAATTATTCTAGATGGCTCCGGTCTGACTATTGAAAAGCTGGTAGCGATTGCCCGCCATGGGGAGCAGGTAGAACTTGCCCCAGATGCATTGGAGCGGATCAAAATCTGCCGGGCGATGCTGGAGGAGAAGATCGAAGCCGGGGAAATCATGTATGGGGTTAACACCGGGATCGGTGAGTTTTCTGAGGTTGTGCTCAATGACGAACAGGTCATGCAGTTCCAGCGCTATCTGATCTACAA
>JBDLJU010000209.1:0-5514 GCA_039714215.1 Chloroflexota bacterium
TTGCCACAGTCGGCTCGCTGAACGAATCTACCGGGGTATCCTCCATCAGCTTATCCAGCAAGCTGTGACCAACCTGGCGGGTTTCAGATTCTGGTACCCAATCTGTGGGAATTGGTGGAGGCACCTCGCCGAGCATCGGCCACAGGTCTCCCTCTGCTTCTTCACCCGTTGAGGGGGCACCCGGGCTGGCAGGATCGGTGAATGGCGGCGCTTCGCCCATGTCAGCTGGAGGTGATTGAGCCAATCCTTCCGCAAGTGTGACCGCCTGTGCGCGGATCTGGCTGAAGGGCATTTCTGCATCAAATACTGTGGCTAAGATATACTCGCCGCCCAAACCTGTGGCGTACAGCATATACTCCATCCCGGTCTCTTCCAGGCGGATAAATCGAGCCAGGTCTCCGCTGCCGCCGTTCACAAAATAGCTGGAAACTGTGCGGGCCAATTCCTCAGCAGCCAGGCGCGGCAGCTCTCCAGCATAAGCCCAAATATCATTGTTTTTAGCAATTAATGAAGCTTTTGCAGAGGATTCCAGGGACAACCTTGTAAGATACCTGGCGGCATCGTTGACATCCTGCAGCCAATCTGGTGCGGGATGCGCATCAACTTCTTCAACAGGCTGCTGCGGAGTTTTACTGGACTGCTTCTTCTTTTTTTCCGCCCGGTGCAGGTTCTCTACATTGCTGCTGGCAAAAACCCCTTCCACTCTGGTGACCAGATCGGGTAAATACACCGGTTTTGAGAGCACGCCCTCTGGGCTGAGATCAGGGAAATCGTTGATTTGCACACCCTGATCAGGAGTTATCAACACCAGCAGTAAATCTGGAACCTCATTCCGCATCCCAGCCACCAGGTCGGAGAGCGCGATGCCTTCCAGGGTGGTTTCAATAATCCCCATCGCTGGCTTTTCTGCCCGCGTAGTGACCAATGCATCATCGCCGTTAATTGCCAAACCGAGCACATATTCACCAGTTTCTTCCAGAATCTGGCAGATCAGCTCGCCAAAGCCAACGTTGGGAGTCACTACTAATACAGGGATAGCCATAACATCAGTGTATCATGCCAAAAACCTGCATGCAATAACCTTAGAATGCAAACACCATTTTAATACCATGACGGTATTTTCTACTTTACTATCCCCTCTGCCAGGGCGACGAACTCATCCCACTCTTCCTGGTAAAAATGTACAGTTACATTGTTAAGCTGAAGGTGGTAGGTGGTCTCGCCATCGGGCTCGTCCGCTTTCCAGGCTGCCATATTTTCGGTTTCTGCCAGGGTAGTGGTATTGATCTCAGGTTTTAAATCACTCATCTTGTTTTTCCTTTGTTTTTCTCTTGATCTTAGGCAATTTGATCCGCGAATACAACCCGGTCAACTTCACCCAAACGCTGCTGAATAAATTGACAATCATCCTTCCAAAGGCGACATCCTCTTGTTCTTCATCCGGCCAGGGATATTGGTTTAACAGCTTAAGCATCACATAGCGAGCCACCAACTGGCCGCTTGCCAGCACTGGAGCCGCCAGCAGCAGACCCAATATCCCAATCCAGCCATACAGCACCAAGGCCATCACCAAAACTGCCGCAGGATACACCCCCAGTGTGGTACCAAACAAACGCGGCGTAATTAGCGAATCGTATACCTGGTCCAGCATGATTGCCGCCACTACCACAATCACCGCATACCAAAAAGGCGGTAAGTCAAAGCCGAACAAGCTGGTTTCCGGTTGAAAGAAAGCCACCAAAGCATTAATTATCCCCGCAATCAATGGGCCTAAATAAGGCACAAATTTTGCCAGGCCGGCCAGCAGTCCGAGCAGCAGCGCGTTGCGCACTCCAAGGATCACCATTAACAAGAAACTTGTGATCCCCACCATCAAAGCGATCAGCACCTGACCGCGCAGGAAGGTATTGTAAATCCGGCTCAACTCCCGCCCCATCCGGGAGATATCATAGCGCATCGATGAGGTTTTTAATTCCTTGAAAAAGCTGCGTCCCTGGTGGGCCTCTCCCAACCCAAGATATGCAATCACAAAAACAAAGAACATCCAGGTAACCACGTTGGCTGCCGAAGTCGCCACGCTGGTAATCAGTCCCCCCGCCTGACCCAACACCGGCTGTACCGCCGAAAGCAGCTGCTCAGATAAACCAAGCGGGTCAATGTTCAAACCTAAAATATATTCAGCCAGGTCGATCTCATAGTTAAATAAGGGAACAGCCAAGACCAGCCCATTGGTTGCCAGCTCGTCAAACATCGCCGGTAAATCGGTGAGGAAATTATTTACCAGGGTCACCAGGTTATCTACCTGATTAACTAAAGCCACGCTGGTTGCGGTCAACGCCCCAATGATCAGCAATACCAAAAGAATAAACACCAGATTAACCGACCCCCGCCAGCTTAACTTCGTCCGCGTCGATAACATTTCAATGAAGGGGTACAGCAAATATGAAAGGATCACCGACAGAATCAGCGGCGGCAAAATCGGCTGGATCTGGTTAACCAGGATGCCCAGTAAAGCCACAATGGTCAGGGCGACCACCAATTTGGTCGTGGTACCCCAGGCGGGAGATTGATCTTCAGATTGAGTAATTTTTGCTTCGGTCATTAACCTCTCTATTTTCCGGGGATTTGGTTGAAACCAGAAATATTCTCTGCATGCTGCTCAATAGTATCATTCTAGCCGATTAACCTCAATCTGCAAACATAGTTACTATGATAAGAAAGTATCTTTCTGCCAAGGCCGCCGATTACCCAAAGACATCCGCAGGGGTGCTTCGGGAACTGCCCAATCCCGCAGCAAAAAAGACCTGCCGGGCTTAATTACACCAGACAGGTCTTTCCATATTTATTGGCTTAGCTTTGTTATCTAATCCATCTCTTCCAGGTTCACCAGTTCCTGCTCCAATTTTTTGGTGCGGTTGAACAAAGATAACATATAGATCGCCATCACCACAAAGATCACGCCATAACCGAGAAGCATGAAGTCTGTCGTATCCGGGGTGACTGTTTCTTGAAGTATTTGTAAGTAATTCATTGTTCCTGCTCCTATTCGTACATCTTCATTTTGAGCTGCTCAACCTTCTGAGACAGGTTACCAATCCGGATGCGGTGCCACAATAATGTAGCGCCGACCACGGTAAAAGTAGCCAGGCTGAAGAAAAATGCGAGCTTCATATCGGGGGACATGTTGAAAGTGCCTTTTGCGGCAGCATCCCCGCTGGCGACCACCACCGGGTGGATCGTGCGCCAGATGCGGATCGAGAAGAACGACAGCGGCACGCTGACAAACCCGAGGATCGCGTAGATCGCGCCAAAGCGGGCACGGCGGTCTGGGTCATCGATTCCCTGTCGCAGCATCATGTAAGCGATGTAGATCAATTCCGAAATTGTTGCAGTGATCAGGCGCGGGTCCCAGGTCCACCATGTATTCCAAACCGGTCTTGCCCAGATTGAGCCGGTGACAATATTGAGGAAAGCAAACACCAGGCCGACTTCGACTCCGGCAACCCCGATGATGTCCCATTTGCTGTTGCCCTTACTCAGGTAGGCGATCCCGGCAATAACTGCCAGCAAAAAACCAATCGCGGCAACCCAGCCCACGGACACATGGAAATAAAATACCCGCTGCACGTCACCCATGGTGACCTCAGTAGGCGCCCAGAAAACTGCCAGATAGATCGCAGTAAGCACCATCAGCACAGAAAGCGTATTAAGAATTTTAAGAAAAGTTGGTTGTGACTTCATACTCAGCCTCCAGTTTTATTCAGATTGAATTATAAATGGAAATAATTCCAAAATTAATAATTTATGATTATTCTTCCTAATGTTCGGGGAGATTATTCCTCAACAATATAGTCAAATACCATGTACGCCAGGGCAGTAAAGATCACATCATAGGCAATCAGCATGTTGATGTTCGGCATGATCAAATCCATCGGCTGACCCTGCAGGAAATATGTACTCGCCCGCACCGCCGAGATGATCACCGGCAGCACTATTGGGAACAGCAAGATCGGTAAGAGCACGTCGCGTGTGCGGGTCTGCACCGTCATCGTCGAAAGCAGGGTGCCGACCACAATGTACCCCACAGAGCCTAAAAAGATCACCAGCAGCAAACCAGGTTGAAAGAGGTTGACATTATACAATATGCTGTACAGCGGGATCATCACAATTTCCACTGCGAACATAAAGATCAGGTTGGCGATCACCTTGCCAAAATAGATCGCACTGCGGTCTACCGGAGCGAGCAGCAGTCCATCCAAGCAGCCGCGGTCTTTCTCAACAGCCATTGAACGGTTCAGGCCTAACGTGCCGGCAAAAGTGAACGTCACCCAAAGGATCCCGGCAGTCACATCCCGCTGGATCTTTGGATTGAGGTCCAACGCAAAATTGAAGATCAAGATTACCAGGGCGGCAAAGATCACCATCGCGGTGAACAATTCTCGGCTGCGCCACTCAGCAGCCAGGTCCTTCCAGACCACTGCCCAGATTGCTTTCCAGGTTGAGGTCTGCGCCTTGGCCGGTTTATTGGTCAGTTCAGCCATTGGCGGCCTCCTTGGCATTATTTTTCTCGGCAGCCGCGATCAGCAGCGCTTTGCGGTAGAAACCCAGCAAACCATCCTGCGGGATCTCATCTCGGCTTGCTGAAGAGATGATTTTCCCGCGGGAGAGCACATCAAAACGGGTGCCCAACTCGGCAGAGCGAGCCAGGTCGTGGGAGGTCATCACCACGGTGCGCCCCTGGGCGGCAATCTGTTTCAACACCCCGTCCAACATCTCGCTGGCATCCTGGTCTAACCCCGTGTAAGGCTCATCGAGCAGTAAAATATCGGGGTCATGGAGCACCGCCCGGGCAATTGAAAGCCGCTGCTGCATCCCCCGCGAGAAGGTGCGCACCAGATCATCCTTGCGTTTCGAAAGATCGACCAAAGCCAAAACCTCAGCCTCACGAGCTGCGAAGTTCTCCACGGAATACATTTTTCCGTAATAGCGTAGATTCTCATCAGCGGTCAAATCCCCATACAGCAAAGGCTGGTGTGAAAGCACGCCAAGTTTCCGGCGTACCTGGGCGGCTTGCTGCGGCAGGCGGTAGCCTGCCACTTTGACCAGGCCCATGTTTGGACGGGACAGCGAGGAGAGGATCCGTAGAAAAGTGGTTTTCCCGGCGCCGTTCGGCCCTAATAGCCCAATAAATTCTCCAGGTTGGGCGTCAAATTCCAGCCCTTTAAGGATCGTTTTCAAGCCAAATCGTTTTACCAGGTTTCGTACTTCGATCATAGTTTTCTCAATATTTTCAGAATTTAAAAACCTGCTCCCAGGTCAACCATCACCTGAGAGCAGTTAATTTATCTTATTCGTTGTCCAGCATCTTGCGAAGTTCGCTTTTCAGTATGGTGCGCTCACGTTGATAGTCTGCCTGCCCGATCTCGCCGGCTTCGAAAGCATCATCCAGGGCAGCAATTTCTTCGATCAACGCTTCAGAATCCAAACCGTCGAGTGCATCCAGATCAGCTGAGG
>JBDLJU010000210.1:0-5465 GCA_039714215.1 Chloroflexota bacterium
AAGGGCGCATCGCGGTGCACCCCGCCGATCCCGCCCGTGGCGAAGATGCGGATCCCCACCTGTTCGGCAGCCAACAGCGTACCTGCCACGGTGGTGCCGCCGGTCGCCTTTTGCGCAAGTGCCGGTGCATAATCTCGCACGCTGATCTTGCGCACGTCCTTGGCCTGGGCAAGCCGCTCCAGGGCAGATTGGTCTAAACCCACCCGGACCACACCGTCGATCACGGCGATCGTGGCAGGCACCGCTCCCTGGGCGCGGATCACGGACTGCATCTCTTCGGCGAGTGCCAGGTTTTCGGGGTAGGGCAGCCCGTGGGTGATCACGGTCGATTCAAGGGCAACTACCGGTTCGCCAGCCGCCAGGGCCGCGCCAACTTCAGGGTCGATCATAAAAGCAGGGGGAAATTGATTGGTCATATTATTATTCCATTGGGGGGTAGCGGTCATCCGATCAAGAACAGGATGCTCAGGATTTGTGGACCGTATTGATCTGCTTGAGCAGTGTGCTGAGGTGGGTGATCGCTTTGCTGATCTGGCGCGGCGAGCCGTTGGCCTCTGGGTTCGCCGGGGGCACATCGACCAGTCCAAGCTGCTCAAGGGTCGAGCTCGGCGGCGGCTTCTGGGCAGCACGTGCTTGCTTCTGGTAAATCTCAAGCGCCAGGCCCAACTTCTGCAGGTACTGGGAGAGCAGGGCATTGATAATTTCTGGCGCTTCGGCAGTCTCTTCCAGCGTGCGGAATTCATAGATCAGCTCAAGCAGCAGCACGCGGGTGGCTTTGATCTTGCTCTCGTTTTCGCTGCCTGCCAATGCCCCCGCTGAGCGGGTTTTCAGGTTTTCCAGGGACTGCCGCCAGGCGTCTTCATGCTGGGTGATGATCTCTTTAGCCTGGTCAGGCAGCACCCAGGTGCCGATATCGATCCACTCCAGCTCGAGACCGGTGTCCATGCGGGACTGCTCTTTGAAATTTTGATAGATCTGTTTGGTGATCGCCGAACGCGGCCGGAAATCTGGCGGTATAGTGGAAGGTTGCGGGTAATCTGTACTGCCGACTTCAATCTCACCGCTCAGGCTGCGGGCATCCTCATCGAGCTGGCGGCTGTCTTCGTTGATCTGATTGAGCTCTGGTTCGCTGATCGCCGCAAGGAACTCGCTGAGGGTCGCATGGTTGATGAACCTGCGCAGCTCAGATGTAATTGGTCCGGGGGAAATATCCAGTGTTTCGGGGTGCTGCTCCCGGTATTCCGGGTGGCGGGACACCGGCGGCGGGCTGGATGCCAACGGGTTGAGCCGCTGGTAGACCCGCTCGCTGTAGGCCATCTTTTCGACCGCCTCGCGCAGTACCGGGTAGGGAATTTTTTCTGCCTGGGGGAGCTTGGTGTGGCGGCGGATGTAGTATTTGATCCGCACGCCTTTGGCGCTCACCGGGATGCCGTCCCGCGTGCGGGTGGCGATGTCGGTTTCATCAATGTGGTCGCGCAGGCGAACGACCTTGCGCAGGCGTTCAAAGCGGTCGAGGGCGACCAGCCCATCTTCGGCGATGATCACGGTGGGGTCGCCGTTGGATTTTTCGAACAAGGCGGCAGAGTCGTAATGCACCCGCACCAAGCCAGGTCCGCCGAGGCGCACAATCGTAGACTCGGCGCTGTTCTGCACTTCGCCGTCTTTAATCTCAATCTGGGGGTACCTGTTCGCCAGCGACGCCTGCAGAATATAGCGTTCTGTGATTTCGGGGTTTTCCAGTTCAAAGACATCATCGAGGTAGATCGCAGAGACTTTCAGCGCAATCCAGAAGGTCAGTGCGGCAACGAGTACATGACGCAGCACCCGTGGATGGAACAGGGTCTGCAGTGGGTAGATGAAGAAATTTTCCTGCCCGGTCGGCGGATTGGAGACAAAAGCGGTGATGCTCCAGAACGCTGCCGCCAGGAAGATGAACAGCCAGCGCCGGAAGCGTCCGCTGGAAACGGTGGTATCGAACAGGAAATTAGCGAACCAGTCGATCGATTCCCGGGCAGATTGGCGGGTGTTTGCCCAAAACTGGCTGAACTGCTCGACCCGCTCGCGCCGTTGATCTGGCCGGGGGGGCTGGATTCGTCCGTTGGAAGGGGCTCGCTTCGGTGAATTACTCATCGGCACCATGCTTTGTGTTGCTCAGCCACTTGAGAATATCGTCCAGGTGGGCGCGTTCTTCAGACAGTTCCTCGAGCATCATCGTGTTGCGCACCACGGAACTCTGTGTGCTGCGCAGTAATCGTCGCAGGGTGGCGGCTGGGCCCGGTCGTGTGGGTGTGGGAGCGGTGAGGTCACGGTAAAGCTGGCCAACCGCAGAGATCGCAAATTCCTTGGCCGCCTGTTCTTCGCCTTTGCGCACCCGCAGCTGGTGTCGTTTCGAGGTGTTGCTTGCCTGAACGGCCGCCTGCTGCAGCCAGGTGGCATCCCAGCGTTTGATCAGGGTGTCTTCGTCTTTGAGGTGCAGCTCATTGATCTGCACGCTGATCACCTGGATACCGTGATCCTTGAGCAGCTCATACTCATGGCTTTTTTCGCGCTGGCGGGTGGGCTGGCCGACATCATCCATCATCTCGACGTACGGCTCACTCAGGCGTGCCGTGATCGTCTCAGTGATCCGCTTGAAGGCGGTCTGGTCGAATCGGGAACCGGTCCCTCCGCTGCTCTCTGCCTCGGTAATATTAAACAACTGGTTGAGCTTGTATTTGCGTAAATATTCGCGCCACAGGTCTGCCGCCAGGTGGGCGGGCAGCCATTCCCAGGCGACGGTCTGGCGCGTGCCGGGGGCATCCCCAGGGACGATCGCCTGATGCCAGACCGCTTTCTTGACCGACTCTTCCCGGTAGCCGAATTGGGATTTTCCCTCGCCGGCTTCCGCGTCTAGCTTGAAGATCACCGTGATCGTGGGGATCACTTCGATTCCGTCACGGGTCAAACCAGAGGTCTGCATCCGGCGGGCTTCACGCTCGCGCCGGGAGTTGGGCAGCTCTGCCAGCGGATCAGTTTCGCCGGTTTTGAAGAAGAATCTATCGTCCGGCGCCGGTCCAATTTCGCGCACCTGGGTGCGCAGGTCGACGGTGTGGGCGATGATTTCGTTTTTGCGGGTAAAGACCAGTCCCGGTCCGACCGCGCGGGAGAATTTCCCTTTCTTGGTCAGCACTGCCGCGCTGGCGCTGTCCAGCAGGATCATCCCCGCGCCTTTGCGTTCGCTCTCTTCCAGCCGTTCAACTTTTTTACCGTCTCGGATGAAGATCGCCGGTCCTTTTTCACCTCCGGTGAGCAGCTTGAAGATCAATGGGGGAGTGCTGGTGCGCTCACGCAGGGTGTGGGTGGGAAGCACGAACTGCCCGAAAAAGAAGACCCAGAAGAGCAGCCCGCCGATGCAGATCACCCCGTCAAAGAGGATCGCGATCGAGTCTTCGGGGACCAGGTCGCCGCGGCCTTCGACCACCCCATAAATCAGGCCATAAAGCTGCTCGCCGATCTGGACATCAAGGAACACCAGGTTTAAAACCAGATAGGCCGCCGCACCGAGCAGCGTGACGATCCAGATGTTTTTTCGGTATTTGGGCAGTCTTTTGAATCCCATAGCCTGATTGTATAATAAAACCGAAATGTTGGGGCGATATTTGAATGAAACAAAGCCCCGATTTGTACATTAATATTTCTATTCTTGTTGCCCGTTTTTTGCTACAATGAGATCAAATCAAAAACTGAGATGGAGTTCCCTTTGGCAAAAATTACCAGGTACACAAAAGATAGTGCCGGACAGCAGTTATTAACTGTTGCCGCAGTCGTGCTGATTGTTTGGTGCGCGGTAGCCGGTTTAAATGTGAGCTATCCTCCCGGGGATGCTCCCGCAGGCAGTGGGGCAGTCTGGTATTACCTGGGCGTGCCGCTGGTCGGCTTGCTCTGGGGGATCGCCAACGATGACCGCTTCCCCTCGAAGAATATCTCCCGCCGCATGTCCGCCGTGATCAGCATGCTGACGGGCAGCGCGTTGGGCTTTGTTGTCTGGCTGCTGGTGTTTGCCACCCGCAACCCGGAATTGCTCTCTGACCTGCTGCTGGGCTCCTGACCAAGATGACTGGAACAGAGCGCACTCTGCGGGTTGAATTTCACTGCCACACAATATTTTCCAGAGACAGCCTGGTGACCCCTGAAGAGCTGCTGGCCGCCTGCCGAAAGCGCGGGGTGGACCGGGTGGTGGTTACCGATCACAACACCATCCAGGGCGCATTGGCAGCACAGGCAATCGACCCCGAGCGGGTGATCGTTGGTGAGGAGATCCTCACCCAGCAGGGAGAGCTGCTGGCCGCCTATGTGCAGGAGGAAATCCCTGAAGGACTCCCTCCCGTTGAAGCGATTGCCCGGCTGCGCGAGCAGGGTGCCCTGATCAGCGTCTCGCACCCTTACGATGTCACCCGCAAGGGCCACTGGAAGCCGGCCGAGCTGGAACAGATCGCTCCGCTGGTGGACGCGATTGAAGTTTTCAATGCCCGCTGTCTGCTGGCTAAATATAATCGCCAGGCAGCCGCCTTTGCCGCGGAACACAATCTGCTCGGCACGGTCGGCTCGGATGCGCATACCAGGGCTGAGTACGGGCGGGCGGTGCTGCTCCTCCCGGAGTTCTCGGATGGGACCAGCCTCAAGGATGCTCTGCGAGACGGCAAGCAGCAAGTCCGCAGTTCAGGCTTGCGGGTGCGGTTTGGCTCGCGTTATGCGTTGATCAAAAAGTCAATTGCCGGAGAGATTTAATTAAGGAGAAATATGATGGATACCGGATTTATTACCACAGAAGTGGTCGACCAATTTGAACGTGTTTTTGAGCTGCTTCGCAAGGGCGTAGGCATGTTTACTCCGGGTAACTGGCGGGAAGGCGAGAGCAGCTACATGCGCCCGGCCGGGCTGGTGTATCATCTGCTGGAAACCGTGGATTATTACACCAGCGGCAAAGGCCCCGATGATTATCCCTGGGGGCACCGCTTCAACCTGGAATGGGAAGAAAAGGATTCAGAGAAGTTCCCCAACCAGGAAGAAATGCTGGTCTATCTCGAAGAAATGCAGGCCCGCGTGCGGGAGTGGCTGGAGCACGCCGACCCCACCACGGTGGAGGAACTGCATCCCTGGACCGGCACGACCCTGCTGGGCAAAGCGCTGTATGTTTTGCGGCATACCCAGCATCACACCGCCGAGCTGGGCGTGGTGCTCTTTGAGAAAGAAGAGCGCGATATGGGTTGGCGTTGAATTAATCTGTTTAACCTTGACCTGTAGCCAACAGCGTGTAGAATATGAGATACAAAGCTACCACGGCGCGGTGGCGGAATTGGCAGACGCAGCGGACTTAAAATCCGCCGGTGGAAACACTGTGTGGGTTCGACCCCCACCCGCGCTACACAGCCTCACCTGAGGCAGCCTCGATTCGGAGGAGAAAGTGAGAAACGCTGGAGGATTAC
>JBDLJU010000211.1:0-5424 GCA_039714215.1 Chloroflexota bacterium
CCAGCAGCGAACTCACCTTGTAGAATCTTGACGGAGAGCGGGCTTTCGATGAATTTTTGCAGGGCACGCTTGAGCGGACGAGCGCCGAAGGCGGGGTCGTAACCCTGCTCGGCAAGCCATTTGCGGGTTTTCTTATTGAGCACTACCTTTATGCCCTGATCCTCGAGCCGTTCACGAATGTCCTGCATCTGCAGGTCAACGATCTCGGCCATTTCTTCCACGCTGAGTTGTGAGAAGGTGATGATCTCGTCGATGCGGTTGAGGAACTCTGGACGGAAGGTGTCTTTGAGCGCCTTCTCAATTTTCTTGTGGGCTTCGCGGTCTTCGTCGCTGTCACCGGCCTGCAGGAAACCGAGTGAGCCTGCTTTGCGGACAAACTCGGTACCCAGGTTGCTGGTCATGATCAGCACAGTATTGCGGAAGTTGACCACGCGTCCCTGCCCGTCGGTCAGCCGACCGTCATCGAGGATCTGGAGCAAGGAGTTCCATACTTCGGGGTGGGCTTTCTCAATTTCGTCGAAGAGCACCACCCGGTAAGGGCGGCGTCGGACGGCTTCGGTGAGTTGTCCGCCTTCTTCATAACCGACGTATCCCGGAGGGGCACCGAACAAGCGCGAGGCGGTATGCTGCTCGCGGTACTCGCTCATATCGATACGCACCAGGGCGTCTTCGTCATCAAACATAAATTCGGCCAGCGCTTTGGCAAGTTCGGTTTTTCCGACGCCAGATGGCCCGATAAATATGAACGAACCAATTGGGCGTTTGGGGTCTTTCAGCCCGGAGCGTGCCCGGCGGATTGCATCGGAGACGGCGGTGATTGCTTCGCTCTGCCCGATGATCCGTTCGGCGAGGCGTTCTTCCATGTTGAGCAGCTTCTCAGCCTCGGTTTCCATCATCTGGCTGATCGGGATGCCGGTCCACATGGCGACCACTTCAGCGACATCATCTTCATCGACGATCTCGTCCAGCTCGTGCTCGCTTTCCCATTTGGTGCGCAGCTCGAAATATTTTTCTTCAACCCTAAGGCGTTCGGCTTTCTTTTCAGCGGCGCGCTCATAGTCGCGCTCCACACCGGACTGCTCTTCTTCTGTTTTGAGGCGCTCGAGTTCCTGCTTCAATTCTTTCAGTTCTGGGGGGAGCGAGAACAGAGCAATGCGCAGCTTGGCGGCGGCCTCGTCCATAAGGTCAATGGCTTTATCGGGCAGGTGCCGGTCGGAGAGGTAGCGGATAGAGAGCTTGACGGCGGCTACGAGGGCTTCATCAGAGAAGCGCACTTTGTGGTGGGCTTCGTAGCGATCACGCAATCCATGGAGCATCAGGATGGTGTCTTCTTCGCTGGGTTCTTCAACATACACAGGTGCAAAACGGCGCTCAAGGGCGGCGTCTTTCTCGATGTGTTTCTGGTATTCGTCTAAAGTTGTCGCGCCGACGGCCTGCAGTTCGCCGCGGGCCAGGGCGGGTTTGAGCATATTGGAAGCGTCCATCGCTCCCTGGGCTGCGCCTGCGCCGACCACGGTGTGCAGCTCGTCGATAAACAGGATGATCTCACCCCGGGCGCGCTGGACTTCCTCTATGGCGGCTTTGAGGCGCTCTTCGAACTCGCCGCGGAAACGTGAACCGGCGATCATTGCGCTGAGGTCCAACGAGATGACTTTCTTGCCCTCAAGAATCTCGGGGACGTCGTTGCTGGCGATCTTTTGGGCGAGGCCCTCGACGATGGCGGTTTTGCCGACGCCGGCTTCACCGATCAGCACCGGGTTGTTCTTGGTGCGGCGGGAAAGGATCTGGATCACGCGCATGATCTCGGCATCCCGGCCGATCACGGGGTCGAGTTTGAGCTCGCGTGCCATCTGGGTGAGGTCACGGGAGTATTTTTCTAGGGTGCGGTAGCGGGATTCGGCCTGCGGGTCGGTGACGCGCTGTCCGCCGCGCAATTGGTTGACCGCATCGACGACGCGCTCTTTGGTGATCCCGGCGCCTTCCATCAGGCGTGAGGCAGGCGTGCTACGCTCGCTGAGGATCGCGAGGAACATGTGCTCGGTGGAAATGTATTCGTCTTTGAGGCGGTTGGCTTCTTCGTTAGCCAGGTCGATGATCCGTTTGACCCGGGGGGTGATGAAGATCTGCCCGGCGCCGCCGCCGAAAATATTGGCCTTGGGGCTGGTGCGCAGGATGTAGTCCAGGCGTTCGGAGAGCATAGCGCCATCGACGTTCATGATCTCTAACAGCTGGGTAATCACACCCTCGGGCTGTTCGATCAGCGCGAGGAGGATGTGTTCGGTATCAATCTGGTTGTGCCCATAGCGCTGGATGATCTCAGCGGCGCGTTGGGCGGCCTCTTGGGCACGTTCGGTAAAACGATCAAATCTCATCATGGTGAGGGTACCTGCTTTCTTTGTCAATCAATTGTTTCAGTAGCTTGATGCAGATTGTATTTATAGTATTACAGGGGACATCCGAAAATGCAACTGGGTAAATAAAAACGTATGCATCCAGGGCTTCCCTGGTGCTTACTGTGATTATAACATTTTGGGGATTAGTGTTTTGATAAAAAGGTGTTAGAGATTTGTAGGAGGTTGGTTGGGTTGTCAATAGTCAATAGTCGTTAGTCAGAAGTCCTTAGTCGGTGGTGAGATATATTGAGGTTTAGTAAACCAATTGAAGCGGCAGGATGAATTGTTAACTGAGACGAGTTTTCTAGCGAGTGATCTGCGGTAGGGGCGACCGGCTGGTCGCCCTTGTATGGTTCACGAACAGCCCTACGTTATCTACTAAGGGGAGGTTAACCTGTCGATGGGAATAATTCAACTTGATAGGAGGGGGTACTGATTACAAACTCACCGGCTAAAGCCTAGACTCCGTTTGGATTTGGCTCTGGGCGACCGGCCAGTCGCCCCTACCTTGGATTATTTTATGGAGAAGGGGTTGCAGTTGGCGTAGGGGCTCTAAGGGCGGTTCACGAACCGCCCCTACGGGGATTTATTCTTCAACGAAAGAGCATCCTTCGATATGGCAAATTGGATCTTCATTGACAGAAAAGATTAAATCATCGCCAATTAAAAATTGGTTTCTTTCCCAGGATTCCTAACCATTAGTAAAATATCCGGATTCAATGTTTAAGTCATTTTGGGATAACTGTAGAGACCAAAGGACACAGTCTGCATTTTTATAAGGCGGTTCACATCTACTTAATAAAAGTTTATCTTTTTGTGGATCCAACTTTGCACAAAACCAATAGTCTGATTTATCTCCACAATCAATAGTATTTAACCTGACAAACGAATCACCATCAAGATAAGCTATATTCGAATCAATGAAGATATTTAGCTTATCTTTTTCATCGCTGAATTGGAACTCAATAGGAGTGATGGAATTGGACGTGTCGTGATAAAGAGTCTGACAATTTTGACCTATTGAATCACACCGAAGCAGAGAATATATTGTCCACGGATCACCAATGCTTGGTTGGTGAACGAAATAATATTTGTGCTCATTATATTCGACTTGATCAATGATCGATCTAGAATAAAGGGTGAAAATGCTGAATAAGCAGATAAGCAGGAAGCTAAGTACGTAGATTGGTATGGAAATATATATTTTAGAAAGTATCAAAGCTGGGTATGACAAAATAATTAAAATAACAATTAGGACTAAAAGGGTTTTGTTCGCTCTGATGAAAAATCCCAACGGCAGGTTTAACGAACTAGAAGAGTAATCAGACATCCAAAAAAATAAATAGCCAAAAGAAAGCACCAGTGCAGATAGCAGCAATAGCTGGCTGATTTGGATTGTGTATTTTGAGTTAATGATTTTGTTGATCATACTGGCCCACGTATAAGAGAAGTGAAATAGCTATGGGTTCGGTGTCTCGATGATTAGGCGTTTGGATTTGGCTCTGGGCGACCGGCCGGTCGCCCCTACCTTGGATTGTTTTATGGAGCGGGGGTTGCAGTTGGCGTAGGAGTTTCGGTGATCAGGGCGCTGAGGTACTGCGGGATCCAGCCGATGCGCCCTTCGGCGTCTTCAACCTCGATCCAGACCCAACCATTGACGATTTCGTAGCCGTACAGCACCTGGAAAGGCACACCGCGGGGGATGCGGCCAATTACCGGGCCTTCTGGGGACTGATGCAGGTCGACGCCGTTACCCTCCGGAATCAAGCCCAGCCCAGGGAGGGGGGTAAAGGTCGGCTCGGGGGTATTGGTGGCGGTTGGCAGCGGCGTGCTGGTTGCCGTCAGGGTGGGTGTCACCGTCGGGGTGATCGTCGGCGTGGGGCTGGGGCCGACGGTGCGGGTGGGGGTGGGTGTCGGCGGCGATTTTGGGTCGAGCTTGGCGACGGTGACCTGATTGATGCTCAGCTCAACGACTTTCTGCAGTTCGTTGGCGAGCGCATCCTGGATCTCGACGCTGGCGAAGTAGCTGAGCGGCTCGCTGATCTGGATGGTGATCTTGATCTGGAGCACGTCTTCAACTTCTAGCCATTCCAGATCGGTGAGGGTGCCGTCGCGGGATTCAACCTGCTCGTGGGCGACATGGTTGATCGTGCGGTTGAAGTTGGCTTCCTGGAAGAAAATAAAACTTTGTACGCCGAGGTAGGCGAGGAGGATCAGGGTTAATACCAGCGATGCCTGCACGCTGCGCGGCAGGTTGCGGCTGGTGGTTTTACGTCCCAGGCTGAAGCCGAGAATATAGAACAGCGAGGTGGCGGAGCCGGCGATGGTGATCGCGTTGGTGAGGAAGAGCATGAAAGCGCCTTGAGCGACATCCCAGCGGCCGAGAGCAATCCCAACTCCGACGGAGCAGAGCGGGGGCATCAGGGCAGTGGCAATGGCCACACCAGGCATGGCAGCCGAAAGTCCGGGCTGCACGAGGGCATAGGTGGCAGCCAGCCCGCCGGCCAGGGCAATTCCCAGGTCGATCGGAGTGGGACGCGTGCGGGAGAGCACTTCGGTGGGCAGGTCTTGTAAGGAGACAAAGGGAATCAGCTCGTTGCTCCAGGTGATGATCGCTGAGAGCATGATGGCGATTAATGCGCCGCGCAGCGCTGCGGAGAGCGCATCCTTGAGCAAGGTTGTGTCACCGCGGATTGAAGCCAGACCGATGCCGAGGACTGGGGACATTAACGGGGCAACCAGCATGGCGCCGATGATCGTGGCAACCGAGTCGATCAGCAGACCGAAGGTGGCGATCATCGCGGAGAGCAGCACCATCACAAAGTAGTCAAAGTCTGGCGCTGAGGAGTCTCGCAGCTGCATCTGCACTTCACCAACCCGTTCTCGGGTCACCGGGGGGAGCACTTTTCGGAAATAAAACCTGACCTGCAGGCGAATTTTCTTCCACAGGTAAGCCAACCTGCCCTTAAAATCGTCAGGCGGTTTTGGGTTTTCCGATAGCGGCGTGATTTCCATAAAGTGTCCTTTTTTG
>JBDLJU010000212.1:0-5412 GCA_039714215.1 Chloroflexota bacterium
CGATATTCCTGCCTGGCAAACCCCGCGTCTGGGTTTTGCGCTGGTGAGGGCATCTTTATCGGGCATCGACAACCGCATTATTGATCGAGAAATGATCACACCTTACCAGACCAGCGCTGGAGCTCAGGTCCTGCTGCCCAACTGGGAATTGATCAACCCTGTCCTCCTGGAAATCTTTGATCAATAAACGATATAACGGGTTACCTTGTTGATCAGCTCACCAAAGAACACCCTGTTGTACTCATATTGGGCCTATGCTACAATGATGTTGAAGTCTCTTATACACTTTAAAGGCTCAATCACCTTTTTTCAATAGAACATTGCAAATCAATTCCTTCTATAGGCGGAAACAGATCGTCACCTGTTTCCGTTTTTTTATGTACTCACCTTTCGAAAAAACCGAACGGATTGATATGTTCACGCCATCATTTACACCTCAATCTAAAGGGAAGAAACGATGACATTACGCCCACTAGAAATTAAAACAGCCAAGAATTGGTATTTGTGGCTTTGGTTTTCCCCGGTATTTACAATTCCTACCTTGCTCTTCATGGAAAATTTTAGGCGCGATCTCAGAAACCTCATCTGTCCTGATTATTCCTGCCCTCGTTTCCTGCAGCACACCTTGCCATATATTATCATTGTCCTTCTCTCGGCTTGTCTGCATCTAATTCTCCTCGTTCCTGCTCTAGACAAGGAAAGTAGTTTTGTTCGTTGGCACGGCCGCCAAGCTTTACTGCTGGCAGGGATTCGCACCATGATTGCTCTTTGGGCGGTTTTGAGCAATGATCTTGATGTGCTGTTGTTAGCAATCCCATTACTGATCATTATCTGGCTAGTTGGTAACATATCGGGCACCAAACAAGCTTCCAGGGGGCAGTGCAGCTTGATGACTTGGTTCGGGCATCCAATTCCCCCAATCGCGATAGAACATCCCAATAACAATGAGTTGGCACCTTCGAGTGATCCGGATTTGCTGGTTAAAACTTTTCGTTTCAGCCCCGATTCACAGAAAAGAAAAAACGCCTTAGAAGAACTCAAACGTCTGGGCTTGGTAGAACCCTTTGGAAACGAATAATCATCAATGTTGCTCCAGAAATAAGCGGAGGGCAAAATGAAATGTCCAAATTGTGAGACCCCCGAAAAAACACGTTTGAAGGTTTGCCCAGCTTGTGGTGAGGCGTTCGCTAACGAGGATATTCTTGCCTACCATCAGCTTGAGTATCTGGTTGACGAAACCGCGTCCTGGGAATCAGTTCAAAAAGATCGCGAACTCTATATTGAGAAGTTAAAAAAGCTGCGCAGCAGACTTCGAGGCATACCCGATTCGGAGACAAAGCCATTTAAGTGGACTGATCCAGCGCCAGTGTCCGAAACGCCCCAGGTAATTCCCGAAGTTGCCCAACCTGCTGCCACAGCTCCTGCTATTGAAACGCCTGTCGGTATCCCCGAGGCAGTTAAACCGCCTGCAGAACCCAAGCCGCCCAAGGAAAAGGTGCCCTTTGATCAGTGGCTGCTCAGTGAACGCAATATCAAGATCGCTTTATATACCGGCGGGCTGCTTCTGGTCATCGCGGGTCTAATTTTCATCGGCGTAAACTGGACCAGAATTCCAGGTCCGGGCAAATTCGCCATCACGTCATTGATCACCGGGTTGATGTACCTTGGAGGCTACCTCCTCTTCCAACGAGAGGCTTACCGGATTGGTGGTGTTGCCTTGCTGGGGGTCGCCTCCGGATTCCTGACTTTGAATTTCGCCGTCCTGCAGATCTACGTCTTGGGTCCCGGCGGACTGCGTGACGATATTATGTGGCTGATCGCCTCGCCGCTTTGCTTACTCTTCTATGTGCTGACAGCCTATTGGACCAGGTCTGAATTGTTCACCTACATCAGCATTGCAGCTGTTATCAGCACAATTACCGCTTTCTTGGTCACCATCAACACACCCTTGGCTATATATTCCCTCTCCTATGCTGTTTTGTTCTTGATTCTTCTCTTAGCAAATCGATGGTTTCAGACAACTCGATTCGAAGATTTCACCGCCCTACCGCTCTTGTACACCGCTCATATTGGGATCATCTTGGTGATCTCATTCTCCTTTGGCATTGAAAACGCCTGGTTATACACCGCCCCCATAGTCGTGCTGTTTTATTTGTTGGCCACCTTTTGGACACAGGCCAGCATATTTACCTACCTTAGCATGGCCACCGTTATCAGCATGACTGCTGCCATCATGGTTTTTCTGGAATCACCATTGCTGGTCTTTACCCTTGTATTTGCCGTGCTGATGATCGCATTCCTGAGCCTTGGCTATGGTTTAAGAAAAACGAAATTTGCGGATTTCACGCTGCAGCCTCTCCAGGTCGGATCACAAATTGGTACTGTGATTGTACTTATATCAACGCTGGCTCTCTGGAATATTATCGGCGCTGACGATCACAGCTGGGTTCCAATCCTGACATTTGGATTAGGTGCTCTGTTCTATATATTGACCGACCTCTTTTTCCAATGGTTGGCAGCTCGCTGGGCATCCGCCTTACTCTTTGCTCTGACATTAATCTTCGTATTAGATGAATTAGATTCTACTGACAGCACCACTGGCATCGTACTCATGCTGCTTTCCCTGGCCTATTTAGGGATTGGATATTTCTTGGAACAAAGAGCCGGGAAACGGTCTCACGGCTGGCCGCTTTACGGTATTGCTTACCTGATTGCCGTTATTGTGACTGTTCTTTCTGTTCCTGAACTTGATGATCTGATCCTGGTCCTCTTCGGGGATGTTCTCTTGCTTGGGGTTTCTGCAGTCATTCATCGTGACTACAAATGGGTCTATGGGGCTGCCTGGCTGTTCATGCTGCCCGTTTACCTGATCATCTATCAAATCGCAGCCACACACTACCAAGAAGGTATTGTCATGGGCATTCTTGGTTTGAATTACCTGATCGCTGGGTATCTTCTTGGGCGGCGCGAACTTCATCTCGGCGGACCTTTTCTAACCGCCGCAGCTTTCCTCAGCCTGCTGGTTATCATCCTCTCTTGGAACAATCCACTGGTCACATCCATTATGCTCGCCGTCATCGCGGTCTTATATCTCCTGTCCGCGCTCTGGCTAGATTGGACGGTGCTGTTGATTCCAGCGCTGGCTTCAGTAGAATTTCTTGTCTTGTCTATCAGCTATCTGGATTTTAAAAGCTTTAGTGAAGCATTTATTATTTCACTGGTCATCTCGTACGCGGTGCTGGGTATTGTTTTGGTATTGGGCGCCCTGGGCTTAAGGCGCAGTACTCAGTCACGCTGGGCGTGGCCTTTGTATCTCGTTGGTGTTATTAATCTCGGGGCAACCTATATCCCCGCGTTCTATTTTGGCGGCTGGTTGATGATTTGGATATCGCTCTCACTGAGTTTGCTTTTGCTGGGCTTCAGTTGGTATGAACGCAAATTCCTTCAGCAGATCAAAGCCCCTCCTTTGTTGACCTATCTAGCTATCGGGGTCATCTTTATCTTACATTTCTTTTTATTGGAGTTCATCTTCCCGAATTCCTGGGAAAAAATCTGGCCATTTTATAGTGCGGCCTTATGTGCTGTTTTTGTTGCCGCAGCCTGGTTCCTGCGCAATCCGCCTTATACTGCGATTTACTCAGCACCTTTCCACCTCTCGGGACTCTTACTAACAGCCATCCCGTTGATTGGATCATTAATGATTTCGGAATCAATACCGATCGCACTGGCTTTCGGCATTGCTGGAATCACCTTTATTGTAGATGCTGCCTTACGCAGAATATTGGCCCTGGTCTATACGGGTATCGCCGCATTCATCGTCGTTATCTGGGCTGTTTTGGCCGAGTTGGGTGTATCTGAGCCGCAGGCATATACCATCCCTGCGGGGGCTGCTTTACTCGGTATCGGCTGGAACGAACGCATTCGCGGTGGTGGCTTAAAATACACCATCCCCACCATCCTGGGATTATTTATCCTGATGGGTTCCGCCTTTTTCCAGTCACTTCTTGACGATGGCTTAATCTACGCTATCATCCTTCTTGGAGAGAGCCTGCTGGCGGTGTATTGGGGCATTCGTACGCATTCAAGAGGATACGTTCAGTTGGGCGTCATCGCCATCGTCGCCAACGCAGTCATGCAGCTTGGCCCCGGCTTTATTGATCTACCGCGTTGGATTCAGATCGGTCTGACCGGCATCATCCTTTTCGGTGGAGGTATGGGTGCCATGTTCAAGCGGGATGCAATATTAGAAACCAGGGAAAAAATCACCCAAGAGTGGAGGAGCTGGGAATCATGAATATCTTCGCATCATTATTTGGCATTTTTCGACAGGGCGGCCTGGTTAGCGCCATCCGGGAAGGCAAGCAGCTTAGGGGCTTCGCCATCTCAGCAATCTTGGTATCCATCCTCGGGGGCGGATTATACGGTCTGGCAATGGGCGCCGGCCTGGGAATTGATACCGCAGTTAATAATTCGCTCAAGATGGGTCTGATCGTGGTTTTCGGATTGCTCTTCTCCATCCCGATATTTTGGATCGCCTACCGCCTGTTGGGTAGAGAGGAAAAATTATCCCAGGTAGCCGCCATCCCTCTCACCTTTGGTGCATCCGTATCTATCTTGCTGGCAATTACCTCGCCGGTTGTCTTCATGCTCAGCGTCTTGGCCGGCTTTAGCCCTGATGCGATCTACATTCACATCGTCATTATTGACCTGGCAGTTATTGTCGGTTTCTATCTCGGAGGCACGCTGGTTTTCCACGGTTTCCCGGATCGAAAGCGCCTGGTCGCTCCCAATGTGATCGGCTTTTTAATGATGGGAGTCATCATCGTCGTGCTGATCAATTTCCTAAGCCCCTTTCTCTCGCTTCAGCCTACTTTCAGTGTCGGGACAGACCGTCTCAAAGATGGCTTGGGGATCGGTGTTGCCCAAAAAGCAGACCAGACCCTCGCTGCAATCAACGCCGCAGATCATATCAGTTACAAGTTCCAAACCACGAACCAAAATGGCGACCTAATTCAGGATTACACCATCAACCGCGCGGGAGAGGATTACCTGATCGATGTCCATCTCCACACAGTCCCGGGTGAGGCTTCCCACAGCAATAAGCGCATCTGGATCGTGGACAACCAACACTATACCGATTTTGATGATGGTCGTGTTAACCAGGTCACAAGAAGTGAAATCGCCGCTTATCTGGACTCTT
Source organism: Chloroflexota bacterium (assembly GCA_039714215.1). Lineage (GTDB taxonomy): Bacteria > Chloroflexota > Anaerolineae > Anaerolineales > UBA11579 > UBA11579. The sequence goes on from JBDLJU010000212.1 coordinate 5,201, forward strand.
CTTTACCACCTAATGTTTTCACGCTGCCAGCAGATTTCCATACCGCCGCTTGGCGCGCTTACGAGAGCCGCTCTCAATATACCATTACCGGCACCACCCAGGCCTTGATTCAAGCCACATTGATTCTTGATGCCTCTTCCATGCGTCTCGCGGATTTCAAGTTAGATAGTTCAGATAAAAGCCCCACCAGCACCACGCACATCACAGAAATA
>JBDLJU010000213.1:0-5408 GCA_039714215.1 Chloroflexota bacterium
CTGATCGATTCTAATTTAGAAAAACTGTGCAAAGATTGGATCAGGCGGACGGTGCCGGTCATCCCGCGGACCACAATACTCTCTGTGACTGCACCGGTGTGGGTGTAGTGCACGCCTTCGAGCAGCTCACCGTCGGTGATCCCCGTGGCAGAGAAGAAGACATCATCAGATGAGACCAGGTCATCCATGGTGATCACAGAGTCAAAATCGAAGCCCATTTCCCGGCCAAGGTTAAGCTCATTTTCATTACGGGCGAACAGCTTCCCCTGGATCTCACCGCCCATCGCACGTAAGGCACAGGCTGCCAGGACACCCTCAGGGGTACCGCCGATGCCCATGAGCACATCGATGCCTGAGTCTTCCTGGGCGGTCATCAGCGCGGCGGCGACATCGCCATCATCAATGAAGCGGATGCGTGCGCCGGCTTTTCTTACCTGAGCAACCAGATCGGCATGCCGGGGGCGATCTAAAATGATCACGGTAACATCCTGGGCACGTTTGCCGGTGGCTTTGGCAATAATTTTTAAATTCTCCTCCACCGGTTTCTCAATATCTATCAGCCCTTTTGACTCAGGACCGACGGCAATTTTGTCCATGTAAACAAACGGGCCGGGATCGTACATTGTGCCGCGCGGGGCAGCGGCGACTGTTGCTATCGAGTTTGGGCGTCCCTGGGCCAGCGGGCGGGTACCGTCAATTGGGTCAACTGCCAGGTCAATTTTTAGGGCTTCATTTTTTCCGAGGATTTCTCCGTTGAAGAGCATCGGGGCTTCATCTTTTTCGCCCTCGCCAATCACCACCTTGGCTTCCATTTCAACCGAGTTGAGCATAAAGCGCATGCCATCCACCGCGGCCTGGTCTGCGCCAATTTTGTCATCTCGTCCCATATAGCGGGCTGCCATCAGTGCCGCAGCTTCGGTCACCCGGACCAACTCAAGCGCTAAATTTTTTGTTGGGAGTGCTCCATTGCTTGACATAATTCCTCCAGGAAATTAATCTGGTTATTTCAAAAATAATAAGGTGATTAAATAATAGCCAATTACCGCCGCCCACAGCCATGAATCCATCCGGTCGAGCATCCCGCCGTGGCCCGGTAATATTTTCCCCGAATCCTTTACCGAGAAATGGCGTTTGATCATCGAAATACCCAAATCGCCGATGGTGGGGAACACACTCAAGAAGACGCTCAAGATCAAGACCCGCAAGAAAGTAACTTCGGGGTCAACCGGCAGGTTGAGAAGCAGGTAAATTTTCAGGAATAAAGCCGAACCTGCAATCGACATCACGATCCCGGCGAAGTAACCTTCCCAGGATTTTTTCGGGCTGAGCCGGGGAGCCATTTTGTGCCTGCCGTAGGCTCTGCCGATGAAATAGCCGCCAGTATCTGCCCACCACACTGCGATAAATACGACCAGCATCCACCACTCTCCACCGGGGAGACCGCGCACGGCAATAAAATAGCTGCCCAGGAAAGCGACATAAATCAACCCGCCGAATGTGGCAAGCAGGTCTAAGGGCGCCTGGTCACGGCCGCGCTCATAGGTGAAGCTGTGATAAGCCATGGCGATCAGCACCAACCCGGCGAGGATCAACTGGTCCCACTGCTGACCGTAAAAAATTCGGCTGAGAGAGAGCAGGGCCGCTCCGGTCAATAAAACAAAAGCGGCGGGTTGGTACCCACCGGTCTTAAATAGATGTGCATATTCCCATATCGCAAAGAGGAGCATCACCACGATCATGAGACCGAAGGAGATTTCTCCAGCGAACATAGCCCACATTCCGAGGGGGAGTAAAACCAAAGTAACCAGTAGTCGTTGCAGCAGCATAATGTCTTAAGTTTGAGGAACCAATCCGAAGCGCCGGTCTCGCTGACTAAATTCCTCAATCGCGGAGAGCAGTTCTTCACGGTTAAAATCAGGCCAGAGTACCTCGGGGAAGTACCATTCTGAATATGCGGACTGCCAAAGTAAAAAGTTGCTCGCCCGCATCTCACCTGATGTGCGGATCACCAGATCCGGGTCAGGGGAGCCATCAGTGTATAAATACGCCCCAATCAGGTCCTCGGTAACATCTTCCGGATTAACACCTTCCTCCAGCATTCGCTGGATAATCGAAATAATTTCATCGCGACCGCCGTAATTAAATGCCACATTGAGCACCAGCCGGTCATTATTTTTGGTTTTTTCGATTCCTTTGTTTATTTTATCGACCATCGACTCGCGCACGCCATCTAATCGTCCGATATGGCGCAGCTGCGCACCCTGCCGGTGAAGTTCATTAAGTTCGCGCACAAAAACCTCATCGAAGATATTCATCAACCCTTCGACTTCATCACGGGGGCGCCCCCAATTCTCTGTAGAGAAAGCATAGATCGTCAAATACTTGACGCCGAATTCAACACAGGCCTCAATGATCTCTCGCAGGTTCTCTGTGCCGGCCCGGTGACCAGCCAGGCGCGGTAAACCACGGGCTTTTGCCCAGCGCCCATTGCCATCCATGATAATCGCAATATGGGTGGGGATATTCTCCGGGAGTTCAATCTCGCGCTTTCGAGCCATAATTTTAACTCTATTGGAGTTAAACCTCCAAAATTTCCTTCTCTTTCAACTCGCCGACCCCATTCATCTGCTCAATGTACTCATCGGTTAGATTCTGGATCGACTCTGAGCCGCGTTTAAGATCGTCCTCTGAGATCATTTTTTCGGTTTCAAAATCTCGCAGGTCCTTGATGCTGTCACGGCGCACATTACGCACAGATACCCGCCCTTCTTCCACACGAGCCTGGACCAAACGGCTTAATTCTATACGTCGGTCCTCGGTCAGCTGGGGCAGGTTCAAGCGGATCGATTTCCCATCATTTCCAGGGGTCAATCCCAGGTCTGAGGCCAGGATGGCGCGCTCAATATCCTTGATCGAAGCGGGGTCAAATGGTTTGATCAAAATTTGGCGGGGTTCTGGGACAGAAAAGGTGGCCAGCTGTCGAAGGGGAGTGGCTGCGCCATAATAATCCACATTTAAGCGGTCAACCAGGGCTGGGGTCGCCCGACCGGTTCTAATGCCAGCAAGGTCATCTTCAAGCGCCTGGACGGAAGATTTCATCCGGCTTTCAGCATCTTTCAGTACATCCTTTATCACAGTGCTCCTCCTCCTGCGTGTTATGAAGGAAATCTCGGTCTTTGATTAGATCAATTAGATCCATACAAAATCATCGCACCCGGTTAAGGGTGTTTTAAATATTTTATCACAAGGATTGCCAAACGGCGCGCATCAAGACAAACCGACAACCACCTATTTTTGTTCTACAAGCTTATTTTGGTTAATTTGTTTTTGATAATGAATCGTCCAGGCAGCCAACAGCAAGCCCAACCCAAACATGATATAGAAGGTCGTTTTAATTGAAAGCGGAGAAGAATTCACCGGGCTTTCCGGATGGAGGATCGACTGGGAGCTCTCGGTGGCCAGCAAAAGCATTCCGGCGGCCAGCACGCCAAGGAGCGCTTTCATTCTGGACGTATTGAACCACCAGCTTGATCCCCATAAAACAATCCCCGCAAGCATAAAATTGATCGCCTGGCGAACTGGAGGTTCATTGAAGGGCACCCCACCCCAATTGATCACGGAAGCATACATCGAGACCAGAAAGCCGAATATATAGAGGACAAAGCCGCTGTTTAATACACGCGCCTGCCAGACGGTAAGCTTTTGATTGGCAGAGAGCAGCACCCCGATACCAAAAATCACCGCAGCGGCTAACATCAGCATCCCTGTCCAGGTGAGTGAAACGTGAAAATATACCGGTTTGATCCCGGTGCCGATGGTCTTTTCTTCGGGCGCAATTGCTAAAACCAATAATTGAGCAAGGAAAATCAGCCCAAGCAGCAGCCACCGCACCCAGGCGGCTGATCCTGCATTTTGTTTTTCAGGCATGGTTAATCTCCGGAACCCTGGCTGACGATCGTACCGACATGCTTTCCTTTGAGCGCATTCAGGAGATCATCCTCTTCCCAGAAATTCAACACCATAATTGGAAGATTGTTATCCATGCACAAGGAAACCGCGGTGCTGTCCATCACCTGCAGGCGCAGGTTCAAAGTTTCGATATAAGTAAGTGATTCAAAAAGCTTGGCGTCTGGATTTTTCTGCGGGTCAGAATCGTAGACCCCATCCACCTTGGTAGCTTTGATCAGCACATCCGCGCCAATTTCGATCCCGCGCAGCGCTGCTGCAGTATCTGTGGAGAAGTAGGGATTGCCTGTCCCCCCGCCAAATAAAACCACCCGTTCTTTTTCAAGGTGACGGATCGCTCGACGGCGGATGTAGGGTTCAGCGACTTCATCCATCTCAATCGCAGTCTGCACCCGAGTGACAATCCCGGCACGCTCGATCGCATCCATCAAGACGAGGGCATTCATTACCGTCCCGAGCATGCCCATGTAATCGGCGGTTGCTCGGTCCATCCCGAGTTTTAACCCCGTGGCGCCTCGCCATAAGTTTCCTGCCCCGATCACGATCCCCAATTCCACCCCCATCTCATGGATCGGCACAATCCGTTGGGCAACAGCATCCGCCTGGACGGGATCAATCCCTTTACCATCTGAACCAGCCAGCGCTTCCCCACCCAATTTGAGCACAACACGTTTGTATTTCAGTTTAGCCATATCAGAACCTATCTCCAGATCAAGTTAGCTTTCAGTTTTGGCATTTAGAAAAAGACCAACCGGATGGTTGGTCTTTTATGATATTTACTCTCTCTAGCTCTCAGCAGACTGTTCGCCGGCCATCTCACCTAATTCATAGCGTTTAAACCGGCGGATAATGATGTTCTCACCAATCGAAACAATCTTCTCGTTGAGCAGATCATGGATTGTCTTGGATTCGTCGCGGATGTAGCTCTGGCGCAGCAGCACAATTTCGTCCTTATACTTCTCAAGGCGGCCTTCCACGATTTTATCTAAGATCTTTTCTGGTTTGCCTTCTTCTTTTGCACGGTTGCGGGCAACTTCTGCTTCACGCTCGTAATATTCCTCAGGAACATCTTCTTCTTTGACGAACAACGGGGCTGCGGCTGCAATTTGCAGAGCAATCTCATGTGCGAAAGTCCGGAAATCTTCTGTGCTGGATACGAAGTCAGTTTCACAATTGACCTCAACCATCACACCAACCCGTCCACCGCCGTGGGTATAGAGTTCAACCACGCCATCAGAAGCATCGCGGTCTGCACGTTTGGCAGCTTTTGCGAGACCTTTCTCACGTAAGTAATCTACTGCCTTGTCGAAATCACCTTCGGATTCTGTCAGGGCTTCACGGCAGGCTAACATGCCGGCAGCGGTTGCATCGCGTAATTCTTTAATTTGTTTTGCGGTAATTTCCATTGTGCGCCTCTATTCTTCTGTTTTTTCTTCTGTTTT
>JBDLJU010000214.1:0-5391 GCA_039714215.1 Chloroflexota bacterium
TGGTGGGGGTAATCGTGGTCCAAATGCTTGGAATATTACTATTTCAATTTAATTTGGTGCTGTTCATATTTATCCTGATCTATATCGCGATGGACATAGGATTCTATTTTTTGGAGAACAAACCCAGTTCCGAAAATAAACTCAATAGTCTTCGAATTATTTCACTAATAACGAATTTTGTTGTTTCTGGAGTGATGTTCGCACCATGGGCAAAGATTGGTTTCAATCCTGCTTTGGCGACAATATCAAATTTTATCTCAGAATACCTGATATTTTTTGCTGGTTTAGAAAATTTGAGTTGGGGGATGCTTTCAAAAATCGTATTGGGAGCATTACTAGCTACTGGTGAAGCAAATTTAATCATACGCTATGTATTTCAAGCCTTTAACCTTGCACCAAAATCTAAAAATAATACAACTGATGTTGCAGAATATAATGCAGGAAGAGTAATTGGTATCCTCGAAAGAATTTTAATTTTTTATCTGGTATTAAATGCTGAATTTGGCGCAATTGGCTTCATCCTGGCTGCAAAAAGTTTCACCCGGTTCAAAGATCTTGAAGAACGATCGTTTGCCGAATATGTATTGATTGGAACACTTTTATCCACGATCACAGCAATATTTATTGCTGGTTTTACTTCCTGGTTATTATAGAAAAAAGAATTTCTGACAACTATTTCCCCGGAAAATCCTGGTAGACAAACCTGGGAAATGCTGCTTCTCTTGGGTCACGTTGCGCGTTCTGTTTCTGGATTAGTTGTATTTAATCACCGGTAGGGGCGGTTCGTAATTCGCTGGAATCAAAGCGTCTAATTCCATTTAAATTGAAAGTTTCTATCTAATCAAAACACCCTAGTAACAAAAGGGTGCTTTTTTATCCTAACGTTTTGCGTCACCGGCGGCGGGGCAGGGACTTGGACTCCACCGTGAAACGGAACTTGCTTTGGGCCAAGAATAAACCTGTTTTTACGACCAGAATCCCCGCCGTCCGCGTGCACGCTTTGTTAGGCACCAACAATGCCAATTGATTATTCATTGATTAATTATAGAATTTTGAAAACAGGCTCTGACTCTGATTTTAGTGCCAGTGCGGTCCACAATGCTGCGAGAAAATCAATGCCTCCAAGTATGAGCAACCCGACCTTTGTAAAATCCAGAAGGAAAAAGGCAATGAAAAAAACAATAACAAGTGTACGAGTCTGTGCAGAAAATCGGAAGAAAGGTTTAAATTCTAAACGCGCCATTTGAATATAGTAGTAGGACAAACCAAAGAGCAGCATACCAACAACGCGAACCCAGACCTCATTCGTATTAGGCAAGCTAACTAGACTCAATACCGTGTTTGGAAAGATTAGAAGTCCGAGTGCGAGAATCGAAAGATAGATACCAAAGACTAAAACGCTCAAGGCGGATTTACTCATGTATTTACCTCCATTTGAGACGACTGTGCATAATTATAGCCTGGCGCTTAACTGGGTGATTAGCGAGATGTTTTACTGATAAAACCTCTCCTTACATGATTATACATTGAAAATTCAGGAGACATAAAAGCGGATTGTTGATGTATCCATTACGCACTCCCACAGCCTTTGTATAGGCGGTTCGTGAACCGCCTTGGGAGAGGCATGCCTCTCCCACAACGCGTGTCCCGCCAGCTATCCACGGTAGGGGCGTGCGGCGCACGCCCAATTCAATCCCTCAGCGTAACTCTCCCGCCAGCGATCCATCGTAGTTCGTGAACCGCCCCGGGAGAGGCATGCCTCTCCCCTACAATTTTCCTACAGGGTTTTTGTTATCTACAGCAAGCCCGCTGCCGCCTGATCAAACTCCGCCAGTAATTTTTCCTTGACCGCCAGCTCCACCCCGGCAGCCATGAATGCCCGGCGGGCGAGGCGGACGAGATCCGCGGGCGAATAACCAAAGGCTTCGGCAACCAGCAGGTACTCCTCAGAAAGATTGCTGTTAAACAGCGGGGGATCGTCGCTGTTAATCGTCACCGGGATGCCCATCTCATCCAATTTCTTGAAAGGGTGCTCCTCAATTGTCTCGTAGACATGCAGCTGCAAATTGCTGGTCGGGTTGACCTCCAGCGGGATCTGGTAGTCGACCAGATACTTCAATAAATCGGGGTCTTCGATCGAACGCACGCCGTGACCGATACGGTCGGCCTGCAGCTCGCGCACCGAGCCCCACACGCTGGCCGGGCCTTCGGTCTCTCCTGCATGCGGCAGGCTGAGCAGCCCATTAAGTTTGGCCTGGAAGAAGACATCTTCAAAATCCTCCGGGGGGGCGCCGACCTCATAGCCGCCCAACCCCAGCCCGACCACACCGTAGTCCATCCCGGCGAGGGCGAACTCGAGGGTCATCTCGGCCGGCTCGGGATGGAAGCTGCCGTCGGCGTTGATCTGGTACGGCAGGTTGCGGTGGATGTCGAACACCCAGCGGATCTCTACACCAAACTCGTCTCTGGCCTGCTGGCGGCCGCGCTCCAGACCGGAGAGCACGTCCTCGATGGTTAACCCCTTGTCCTGGTAAACCACATGGGTGTAGGGCGTGAAGGTCGCCTCCCGGTAGCGGATGTTCTGCTTCGCCATATCAGCCCCCAGCTGGTAGGCGATCAGCACAAAGTCATCGGGTGTGCGGAGCAGCTCCTGGATCGTGAGGTAAATTCCCACGAAATTCTCAAATCCGGTGAAAGTGAACCACTCGCGCAGTCCGGCCGCGTCTGCTGCGGGCAGCCTGCCGGTCATCTGGTTGCGCTCCGCCAGCTGCAGCACGGTCTCAGGTTCAATCGCTCCCTCGAGATGGATATGCAGTTCGGCTTTGGGTAAGGCCTGGATAAATTGTTTCAGTTCGTCTGTGTTCATAACTTATATTTTACAGCAAGTTAATCATCATGATCGCTGCTTTCGCTTTCTACAGGGACCAGATTGGTAGATCTGGTTTTCGGCGGTCTTACTCTCCGATGATCTGCACCACCAGCTTACGGCTGCGGGCGCGGTTGTCAAAATCCAGATAAATGATCTGCTGCCAGGTTCCCAGGGTGAGGATCCGATCGACAAAGGGCACTGCCAGCGACGGACCAATCAGCGCTGCCCGCACATGGCTGTGACCGTTGCCATCGCCCCAACGGGCATTGTGGGCGTATTCCTGGTTGGGATCAATGATTGCATCAAACAAGCGGCGCAGGTCGGCGATACAGCCGCTCTCGTACTCCAGGGTGGTCAGTCCGCTGGTGGCAGACGGGCAGAACACAGTCGCTACCCCGCTGATTACTTCGGACTGGCTGACAGCCTCACTGACTGCCTGGGTGATATTCAGCATATCGGCATTCCCCTTGGTTTCCAGCTCAATCGACATTGAAATTACGGTCATTGATAACTCCTCTTCTTTTCCGATCCCCACACCTGCTGCACAAGGGCCGGCAGCGCTTCACCAGATGGATGCGGGATAACCATCTCCGCCAGCTGGCTGAGCGGGGTTGACTCAGGGTTGATCTCCACCACCAGCGCCCCAGCCTGGCGGGCATACAGCGGCAGCGAAGCAGCAGGCTGCACCACGCTGGAGGTGCCAACGCTCAAGAAAACATCTGCACCAACGGCAGCCTCAACCGCCTGGTCGAGCACGCCTTCGGGCAGGCCCTCGCCAAACCAGACCACATCAGGGCGGAGGAATCCCCCGCAGCGCGGGCACTTCGGCGGGATACCTTCATTATCCTGCCAGGATTCGACCAGTACATTTTCCTCAAAGCATTTAGTGCGCATGATATTGCCGTGCAGTTCAAGCACGGCATCGCTGCCCGCACGCTGGTGCAGCCCATCGACATTTTGGGTGATCAGGGAAAATCCCGGTACCCGCCTGGCAATCTCAACGATGGCATAATGCCCGGGGTTGGGTGACGCCTCCGAGACCAGCCCCCTGCGCCAGGTATACCATTCCCAGACCAGCTTTGGGTCGCGTTGAAATGCCTCCGGGGTGGCGAGATCCTCGGGGTTGTAGTTCGCCCACAGCCCGGTCTGTGCCTCACGGAAGGTGGGGATGCCGCTCTCTTTGGAGACCCCTGCCCCGGTCAGCACGACGACCTGTTGAGCAGATCTCAGTGCGTCAATCAGCTGTTTTGGAAATTCAAGCTCAGCGTCCATCAACAACCTCAGCCTTCAATCATCTTATGGCTGGATTTGGCATCGTAATCCATCCCATAGACTTCTTTCAGGGCAGCAATTTTCCCCAAATCCTCTCCCTGGAAAGGGCTGGCGCCTTCAAAAGCGTGCAGCACAATGCCCTCCAACAAATCCCCCAGGGACAAATTGTAATACTCAGCCAGGGCTTTAAGCACCTTCAGCATCCTGGTCTCAATCCGCACCCCGGTCTGGGTGCGTAAGACTTTGATTTTCTGATCCTTATCAGGCATGATCATCTCCAATATTTGTTATATTGTTACCATTTTACCACAACAACAGAGGCTTTGATCGTTACGGAATAATAGTTCCGTAATTTTATAAAATTTAGGAGAATTTCCTCCGGGGATTGACAAGCATTTAATACCCGTTAGAATAAAAAGGAAGGTGTGGATATCGAAGATTAAACACTTTCCCCCGATATCCACCTAAAAATCACCCAATGTGCTGGCACTGCACTACCATGATTGGAGGAATCAAATGAAGAGAAAGTTAGAGATCAAACGCTCAAGCCAAAGAACGGCACTATTATTTGTTCTGGTTGCAATCATCGCAATCGGATTGGTTGGCTGTGAAGGCGGGCTTTTCGCCGAACCCACCGCAACACCGCTGCCGCCCACTGAAACGCCAATCCCCCCAACAGAAACACCAGTCCCAACAGCAACCAAAACGGAACGTCCCACAATGACGCCGAAACCAACGGCGACAGAGATTTTGGAAACCGCCACGCCTGACTACCGCTCTGAGTGCATCCCTTACACGATGGTCACCAAAGAGCTGGCCGGTGAGACGATTTGTGTGTACGGTGAGATCGTGAAATGGACCAGCGGCGGCGGCTATGCAGCTGTGATTCGCTTCGAGGATGTCCCCGATGCTTTCCTCGTCCGCAGCGTGCGCTACTACTGGGGTTCGATTGAAGTTGGCGACTGCATCATGATCTTCGGCGAACTGCATTGGAACGGTGCATATGCGTATCTGGAAATGGACAAAGATGGCGAAGGCCTTGAAATTGGTTATTCTGACCAATGCCATTAATCTCCAGATAACATAGAAAAAATTGATTACTTATAGAGACCAGCAGGATAATCCTGCTGGTCCTTTGATCGAACTCCGTTCGATTTAATAAAAAAGAGCCTTTGGCTCTTTTTTATATGGTTTGAGTGAACAATGTTCGATTGATTAAATTTAGAGCCTTTGGCTCTTTTTTATATGGT
>JBDLJU010000215.1:0-5390 GCA_039714215.1 Chloroflexota bacterium
GATTTGCAGCACATCCGGGTTATCATCAACCGCCATGACCGGGATCTGATTCACATAAGGTAGTGAAAGCAGGGCAAAGAAAAGATCTGGTTTTTCAACGAAGCGGATGTTTCCCTTGCTGAGATGGGTGATTCTTTTTGCGATTGCATATTTGCTTTCAATGTCGTCGTTTTTGGGATCTGGGGCGTAATCAACAGCGCGCTTTCCTTCGATTTTGATCATCACTTCAGAATCTTGCATGGCGACCTGTAGACCCACCTGTCCACCTGGTGAAGTGAGTATGGCTATACTTAGCAGGCTCAACAAGATTTGATCGAATGCAACCGGGTGAACAACCAGATTGGGCAGCTCGGGTTGCAAATCACTGTTAACTTCTACCTGATAGGTCAATGCTAAAGATCGAACCATCTCCAGTGTGTTTGGCAAATGTGCGTACAAGTCAAGCGAGGTTTCGATCGGTGCATTCGCCAACCATTCGAACTCATTCAAGGGATCATAGGTGACCTCATCAATGGGTACTGGTTCATCGTCATCATAGAATAGTGTGTATAAACCATATTCTTGGCACAAGCTATCAGTCAAAATCTCTAGGGCTCCTCGCTGTTCTCGCCGCAGGTGGCGGGCGCTCATCCCCAGTTGGTCCGCAACAGCTTTTTGGCTTAGTCGCTGCACATACGGATAGTAAAGCGAGCCGTAGGTTCGCCAGGCGCGTTCCTGACCTTTCAAACCGGAGTCCGGTTTGAGTGTTTCGATGGACTCGGTCAAGATATTACGTAAGACGGCCGAAGCATCGAATCTGTTTTCAAGATGAAAGACCGATAAAAGACGCGTTTGACGCAGGTACTCTGTATCATAGAGATGCACCAAGGCTCCTTTTAAATCATCTACAAATTGTGGGCGCGTAAGTTTACCCATTGCATATCCTATGCATATACTATCTCGGCAAAGCGGGGAGGGGGTGTTCAAAAAAAGAGTGAACCCCTTTTATTGAACACCCCCTCTCACTATTTGTTAGGAGGGTACCTATGCATGTCCTAAATTTGACCGCATTGTGACCAGTAACAATCATATTCTGATTTATTATAGTATAAGGCAAAGTATAATTTTCGTGTTGTGTCTGTTTGGCGTTGGTTTACCCTAGGTAACTGAGCAAGCGTCCTGAACGTTCGTCTGCGCACACTTCAACAAGTTCAGTGTGTTGAGTTTTTAGAAAAGAGTAGAAAATTTGAAGGAATTAATTGGTTTTCAAACAGGGTTGAGTAGTCCTCCATTATGCTATTCGACCATGTTTTTGGTTAAGGAGGTGCACTCTCACGCTTAGACAACTTACATATTACCCACGCTTATATTTATCCACCCTTTTAATCTAGACAAAAAGGGACCATAAAAAAACAAAGGAGTATTGAGGTGAAGAAACTCAATCGTCGAGATTTTCTCAAATTGGGAGCAATCGTTTCCGCATCGGGTATTCTGGCGAGTTGCGCCCAGAAACCGGAAGAAACCGAAGCCCCCGCCGTTGAACCTGACGTCGGAGAAGTACCCGTAAGCGCTGAAGCCGTACCCGCTGTGTACTGGTATCGCTGGGGCAACCTTGATCCAGCGTTAGAAAAGATCCTTGAAACCGAAGAGTACAAGGAAGCCATAAAGGGCAACATCCTTGAGTATAAAGGCGCTGTTGAGTTTGAAGCAGTGCTGACTGCAGTTGCTGCCGGCACGCCCCCCGATGGCGGTTCCGACTTCGATTACCCCAACCTGTGGGCGCGCGGCGCGGCGCTGGACGTCACCGACATGGTCGCGGCCAGCCCGGCCATTAAAAAAGATGATATCGCTGCTGGTCTGTGGGAAGGCTCTTTCTATGATGGCAGGATGATCGGTGTTCCCGGCATCGAGGGTTTCAACTGGTGGGGCATGAATGTCAATGCCAAAGCCGCCGAAGAAGCCGGCCTGGATATCGACAATATCCCCTTGACCTGGGAAGGCCTGCTTGAATGGCATAAAGCACTGACCAAGTTCGATGATAGCGGCAACCTCTTACAGTTCGGCCTGGACCCCTGGGATGCTATGGCTAATGAGCCTGACTTTGCGGCCACTTCCTGGGGCTTCCAATGGTGGAATGAAGAAACCAAAACAATCAATCTTAACAACGAGCTGATGGCCGAATCCTACGAAGTGATGGGTGAATTCATCAAGCATGTTGGACCCGACAAGTTCGCGGGTATGCGCCAGGTTGAAGGTAACGGCACCTGGGGTGCATCCTATAACGCCGGTGTCCAGACCATGATTATGGAAGGCTATTGGCACCCGGGTGAAACCCAGATCCAGCAGCCCGATCTCGCCCCATACAACCGCTCAACCTGGGCACCTGTACCGGCCAGCCGAGAAGGCGCCAAGATCATGGCCACCGGCCCGCACTTCATCCAATTATTCAAAGATGGTAAGAACACCGATGGGATGTTCAAGTTTGCCGAACACATGATCTCGGATTCAGCCCTTGACATCATGTTCTCGGAAGTCGGCTGGATCTTCGGTAAAAAGTCCTGGCTGGCCAATGTCGACAAGGACACCTACCCCGGCCTGGCATTCTACGTTGATGCCACCGATCAGGTCACCGACTGGATCGTTGGCCGCCGCTGCCCGCTTCACTGGTATGTTACTAACCAGTCCGCAGAACTGCGTGAAAGAGTCTACCGCGGAGAGATGACCTCTGTTGAGGCAGTCGCAGAACTGCAGGCTCGCGCCTTAGCTGAGTGGGATGCCCAAGGATTGGACGAGTAATTTCGGTTTATAGACCTGATCACTGGTAAGTGAGTATTCGGATTTTGGGGAGACCCTTTCACTCCAGAGCTCTTCAACGGAGGGCGAGTTATTTCCGCCCTCCGTTCAGAATGCTTCTGTTCACTTGTTGAGAAAATTCACCCCCAAATTGAAACGCACCCCGCCAGTCAGGGTTATTTGAAAATCCGGTGTCTGGGGTTGGTACACCAATCCCAGACACCTTGACTCCACCCCTATGGGTTTGTGAGGAAGTGTTGTGACGACTACAATGATAAAATTACCAAGATTATCGAAGGACGATCGGAAAGGCTTGTTCTGGGGGCTGCTTTTCATCTCCCCATGGTTGCTTGGTTTCTTATTCTTCACCATCTATCCGCTGTTAGCCTCCGGCTACTACAGCCTGACACGCTACGACCTGATCCGTGAGCCGGTCTTTGTGGGATTGAAAAACTACCAGAATTTATTCTTTGAAGATCCCCATTTTTGGAACGTGATGTGGAACACTGTCTTCTATGTGTTCCTCAGCGTGCCTTTAGGAATCGCCGCCGCTTTTTTGATCGCCACCTTGCTGAATTCAAAGATTATCGGGCGCTCCTTCTTCCGGGGTATCATCTATATCCCCTCGATCGTACCAGCGGTTTGCACTTCCATGGTCTGGATGTTCTTGCTAAATATCCAATATGGAGCAGTTAACGCGGTGCTTACCAGCCTGGGGTTCAGTGCCATACCCTTCCTTTCGAATCCTGTGCTGGCCAAGCCATCCCTGGTGGTAGTTTCGATGTGGACGCAGGGGGCTGCAGTGGTGATCTTCCTGGCAGCGCTGCAAGAAGTGCCGCGTTCGCTGTATGAAGCCGCGACCGTAGATGGTGCCAACAATCTGCAAAAATTCTGGAATGTGACCATCCCGATGACCACCCCGGTGATCTTGTTCAATCTGATCTCGGGTTTTATCTGGTCTTTTCAGACATTCACGATTCCCTGGCTGCTGACCGGTGGCGGCCCGATGAACTCCACCGAATTCTATTCGATCCACTTATACCGCACTGCTTTTATCTACCTGCGCATGGGCAAGGCCTCAGCCTTAGCCTGGATCCTGTTTTTCATCATTGTGATCTTTACCCTGATCTTATTTAAGACTTCAGCCCGATGGGTGTATTATGGAGGCAACGAATGACCACCACCACGGAAACCACCACCCCTGAAACCGGTCTAAAATCCTTTCGCAAGAGTAACCGCCTGGCGATCGCTGCCGGCAACACCGGGAAATATACAGCACTGGCTTTTGTTACCTTTGTGTTCGCCTTCCCACTGTTCTGGATGGTTACATCCGCTTTGAAAAACGATCCCCAGGTCTACTCGCTGCCCCCGGTCTGGATCCCGACCCCTGCCCATTTCTATAATTTTGCAGACGCCTGGACTCGCCTCGATTTCAATACCATGGCGATTAACTCCATTTTCCGCTACACCCTGCCGGTTATGATCGGCACTTTGCTGTCATCCACTTTTGTGGCATATGGGTTTGCCAAGGTCAAATTTCCCGGGCGTGACGTCCTTTTCTTCCTGTGCATGATGACCATGATGCTGCCCTGGCAGGTTACGATGGTGCCTCTATTTGTGGTCTTCAAGAATCTGGGGTGGATCAATTCTTACCGGCCGTTGGTGGTGCCGTCTTTCTTTGGGAATGCTTACTTCATCTTTTTGCTGCGTCAATTTTTCCGCTCGATCCCAGAGGAATTGTCGGATGCTGCTCGTATCGATGGGGCCAGTGAGTTTGTTATTTTGTTTCGGATCATCCTGCCCCTTGCAAAACCGGCATTGGCCGTTGTAGCCCTGTTTACATTTATTGACACCTGGAACGATTATTTGAGACCGCTGATCTATATCAACCAGGATGAACTCTTCCCGTTGGCACTGGGCGTCCAACGGCTCAACCGCATCGCTAACAGCATGGGTACCTCCGGTAATGCCTATCCCCACTTGATGGCGGTCAGTACGATCATCGCCCTGCCAATCATTCTCTTGTTTTTCCTGGCTCAGCGCACCTTCATCGAAGGAATATCGCTGACAGGTTCGAAGGGTTAGTATCATAGCTAAAGTAGTGCGATGCACTTCCGACGAATTTATTTTGCTACCATTGATCGCAGAGCGTGCTGCACTTAAATAAAAATAAATCTGAAAAATGTGTGCAATGGTGCCCTATCTATTGCGCACATTTTTGTTACAATGAGACCTATCCCAAACCCACAGAAAACTCGGAGAAAATCATTGTTGAAAATTTGAAGCCCGTTTACGAAGCGATCTTAGAAGGTGATATGGGAGCTAAAATATTTCTGAATGGAAAAATTGCTGAATGACAAAAAAATCTGATTTTGAACGTGTTGTTTTCCAACCCCAAACTTATGAGGGCATGCAGCGGGGCATCAACCAGATTGCCAATGCAGTGCGCCCTACGTTGGGCCCCATCCCCAGGATGGTGGCGATCACAAAAACCAAACCCCATGACCAGACCCCAGAGATGTTAGACCGGGGTGGGATCATCGCCCGGCGCGTGCAGCAAATCGCTGATAGGGATGAAGATGTAGGTGCGATGTTCATCCGCCAACTGATCTGGCGAC
>JBDLJU010000216.1:0-5354 GCA_039714215.1 Chloroflexota bacterium
GCTGGCCACTATCCAACAGCTACAAGCCTACAGTTACGGGACTTTCGTCCTGATGCTATCAGATGTTCCACTCGCGATTGGATTTGGTTGGGGGGTGATTATGTACAGCGCTAATTTATTCTCCAACGCGACCAACTTACCAGAATGGGCACGGCCTGTACTAGATGGCCTCCTCGCCCTGAATATCGACCTGGCAATGGATGCTGTAGCGATCAGGTTGGAAATGTGGGACTGGGGAATGGGTTTACATTCGCAATTTTATGGGGTTCCCTACGCCAATTTCTGGGCCTGGTTCTGGGTTGTTGTTTCCTTTTCAGCAGGTGTGCACTGGTTATCCTCAAGATTGCAGGGTCATTGGCGCTTGTTGGCTCCGATTGGGGCAGTTTTGATCGGGTTGGCAGGAGTTCTTTGCACCAACGCATTAATCGTTTTTATCGTACCCCGCCAGCTTTATGAAATAACGATTGGCTTAACTCTCGGCAGCGCCCTATTACTCGTATTATGGCAGCGCCCGAAGTTCACCGGTCACCCGGCTGCCCCGCCAGCTTTCTGGGTGCCATTTGGTTTTCATGCTTACTTTTTAGCGGCTGGTCTGCTGTCGGGTTATATATTGGATCCCCCAATCCTGTTGGCTGTCAGCTTGATGATGTTTTCAATCTCCTTATATTTACACCGTTTTGTCTGGTCAGGTCGGAGAGGGAATTAATTAGCTGGCACGATAAGCTTAGCGAAGCCCCAATCCGAGCTGGTGTTTGTGAACCTGCTGTCCCAAGTGAACAACGTCGATGAGCGGCGTAATTAACCACTTCCCATCGAGGCAAGTAATCCCTGCTGGCTTGAGAATTGTGTCTTTGGTATAACTGCCGATACAAACAGCGTAATTATGCTGATTAACACTGAGCAGGTTACTGATCCTTATCTCAACTTGATTTCCCAAAAATTGAGTTAAATCAGCTGGATGATCAACCAGTAGCTACCCGCGCCGACCAGAGCGGTGGCAGGGATGGTCAGCAGCCAGGCAACCGCAATCTCCTGGGCCACACCCCAGCGAACTTTGTTAGGCCGCTCGGCAGCGCCGACGCCCATGATCGCGGAGCTGACCACCTGGGTGGTGCTGACCGGTCCGCCGATGATTGAAGCACCCAAAATCACTGCTGCGCCAGCCATCTGTGAAGCGAACCCATCGATTGGACGGATCTTATAAAACTTTCCGCCGAGGGTTTTGATCAACTTCCACCCACCGAGGGCGGTTCCTAAAGCAATCATCAGCGCACAAAGCACGACTACCCAGGTGGGTACGGCAAATTCGGTGAGATAGCCGCCGGTGACCAACGCGAGGGTAATGATCCCCATTGTCTTTTGGGCATCATTGGTACCATGGCTGAGCGCTAACGCCAGGGCAGTAACCAGCTGGCTGCGCTTAAAGAAAGAATTGATTTTTGGGGTAGCCCTCCATGATAAACGCAGGGTGATCCGCAGGATCAGATAGCCAAAGATATACCCGATGATCGGGGAAGCAAACAGTGCGATCAGCACTTTTTCCATCCCACCGATCTGGATCGCCTTCCAGCCAGCTTCCATCACAACCGCACCGATGAACCCACCGATCAGGGCATGCGAAGAGCTGCTCGGAGTACCCAAATACCAGGTGAGCAAGTTCCAGAAAATCGCGCTGACCAGGGCTGCCACCAGGGCATACGTGCTGATCGCGTCAGAGTCGACGATATCGTGACCGATGGTGTTCGCAACCGCAACCCCAAAGATGAAAGGGCCGGCAAAGTTGGCCAGGGCAGTGACACCTAATGCCACCCTGGGCGAAAACGCCCGGGAAGAAATCATCGTGGCAACCACGTTGCTGGAATCATGCACCCCATTTAAAAAGTCGAAAATCAGGGAAAGGACAATAACGACAATTACTAGAGTACTCATTTGTTGTAGTCTCCTAGGTTACCTTCACGACAATATCCGAAATCACGTTGGCGGCTTCGTCACCGCGGTCGGCGGCGTTGCTCAGGTGACGGTAAACCTCACGACATTTTAACATTTCAACGATATGGTGAACATCTTCAGGCCCGCTGAATAAATCTGCCAGAGCCTCCCGGTAGACCCCCTCAACCCGATTTTCTAAAGCCTTGGCGCGATGGGCGTGGTCGATGGCGACCCGTTTGTTTTCCTCCAGCCGGTTGACGCCCATGAGCAGCTCATAGGCCGCATCGCGCAATAAGGAGGCAATTCTGACCATGAAGGGAGTGGGCTCAACATTAAGCACCTCCATCTCATCGACGGTTGAGTAGGCGTAGTCAAGAACATCATCAATTGCTCTGGAGAGCGAAAAAATATCCTCGCGATCAAAAGGCGTAATGAAGGTTCGGTTCAGTTCGTCAATCAATATTCGTCTGATCTCATCTGCTTCTTTCTCTTTCTGGCGCAGCAGGGTCGCAGCTTCATGACTGTGCGTTTCCATATAGGTATTTAAGGCATCCAAACCTTCAAGCGTAATCTCCGCCTGCTCCTGAATCAAACCCACAAATTTGTTCTGGCGTTTTTTAAAAAAGTTTCGCATAAGATTTTCCTTTATCTAATCAGATAACCTGATAATTTTACCCTAGATGAGCAAATTCTTGCAATCTTGATTTGCTGAGAGGTAAGATTGTACCATTTGAAAATCCCCCTGACCCATCCCAGGGCAAAAGATCGATGACGCCATTGAAATCGTGGGAAGCGGCACCAATCCTCACATCACCGGGATCATTGATTAATCCCAATTTGGACGGGGGGATGCCAGGCCAAGCAGCGCTTCGATTTCGTCGGGGGTTGGAATCCATCCGCAGCGGAATTTTAAGCCCGGCGCGATCACCTCTGGCACCTACAAGGTCTGATCACTCCCCCACCCGGATGCGGGGATTGAGTGCGGCATACAGCAAATCGGCGATCAAATTGGCCAGCGCAAACCCCACAACTGAGATCATCACGCAGGCCTGCAGGGTGGGCAGGTCACGCCGGTCGATGGCAAAGACCATCAAGCGCCCTAAACCCGGGTAATTGAAGACATTCTCGATCACCACCAAACCGCTGATCAGCCAGCCGATACTGATCGCGATCACGGTGATGGTGGGCAGCAGCGCATTGCGCAGCACGTGCTTGAAGAGCACCACCCGGCGAGACAATCCTTTCAGGTTGGCGGTACGCACATAATTTTTCTTGAGCTCTTCAGCCACCCCCGCTCGAGTCAGCCGGGCAATATATGCCAGCAAGACCAGGGTGGCGGTGACCGCAGGCAGGATCAAACTGGGCAGCGCTTCTGCAAACGGAGTATCGATCGGAATCGAAGAATTGGCGGGAATGTAGTCATAGCGAAAGGCAACCAGATTGATCAGCAGGATGCCGGTGATGAATTCGGGGAGTCCCACCACCGCCAGCGAACCGATGCTGATTACCGTATCTACCGGTTTGCCTTCGTTGAGACCGGCAATCACTCCCAAAAATACGGCCAACGGCACCGCGATTGCCAGCACCAAAGCGCTCAACATCAACGAATTGCGCAAGCGCCCCATGATCCACGGCCGAATTTCTTCCCCGGTGGCGAAGGAAGTACCCCAATCGCCGCGGGTGAAATCAACCAGCCAGGCGGAATATCGTTTTCCGGCGGATATGGGCTCTCCCTGCTGATCGGTTAATCCCAGTTCGATCCGGCAGTTCTGCAGGGCAGCTTTGGCAGCTTCCCTGCCGATGATCACCCGGCAGACATCCCCTGGGATCACCTGCGAGATCAAAAAGACCAGCATCGAGGTAAGCACCAGGGTCAATCCCAGGAAAGCAATCCGGCGGAGAAAATAGGTCAACATCAGCCGTTTGCTCCTTCAGCTGCTGCTGAATAGGAGGCTTTTTGATTTGCGCGCAGGTCTTCAAACGGGATGTGGCAGAATATTTTTCCGCCTCCAGGCACAGATTGCCAGGGAGGCGTTTGCTGCTGGCAAAGCTCTCCCAGGGAGCGCGGGCAGCGAGTATGGAATGGGCATCCAGGGGGCCGCTCAATCGGATTGGGGATCTCTCCCTCCAGGTGGATCACATCTGGTTTGTATGCCGGGTCTGCCACAGGAATCGCGGAGAGCAGCGCTTCAGTATAAGGATGGAACGGCGGACGGAGCAGCTGGCCGGCGGCGCTGAACTGCATCACCTGTCCGAGATACATCACCGCCACTTCGTCGGCCAGATAGCTGACTGCACCGATATCATGAGAGATCAATAAGATCGCGGTCTGCTGCTCCTGCTGTAATCCCTTGAGCAGGTTGAGAATATTGGCCTGCACAGAGACATCCAACGCGGAGACCGGTTCATCGGCGATCAGCAAATTTGGGTTGGCGGCAAATGCCTGTGCAATTGCCACCCGCTGCTTCTCCCCGCCGCTGAGCTGGTGGGGATAGCGTTGGGCAAATCCCCCGGGTAACCTGACCATTTCAAGCAGTTCGCTGACCTGCTCCTGGGCAGCCTGTCTGCTGATCCCCAGCAAATTGATCAGCGGGCGGCTGAGAATTTGTTCCACTTTGAGATATGGTGAAAATGCTTCATCGTGATGCTGAAACACCATCTGTAATTTTCGCAAGGTTTCCTGGTCACGTTTGCGTAGTTCACCAGGTATCTTGATGTTTAGCAGGCTGATCTCACCCTCGGGAGCATCTACCAGCCCCATGATCGCCAGGGCCAAGCTTGATTTCCCACTGCCGCTCTCACCCACAATGCCCAAGGTGCGGGCCTGTCCCAAGTGCAGGCTGACCCCATCGACTGCCTTCAGAACCTTCTTTTTCCTCAACAGGGAATCAGGCCCTGATGGGCGTACCGGGTAAACCACCTCCAGGTCAGAGATCGCAAGCAGCGGATCAGACCGATGCAGCTTGAATGGGGCCTGGCGATCAATGCTGGGCACAATCGAAATTTCCCCTGATTGGATCTCCCGCCAGCGGTAGCAGCGGACGCGCCGGTCTTGATTGGCCTGTTCCAAAGGCGGACGTGCTGTAAGGCACCTATCGACCACCAGGGGGCAGCGCGGAGCAAACACACAGCCTGAGGGAAGCGCATCCATTGATGGAATTTGTCCGGGGATACCCGAAAGCAGCATGTTTTGATTGTCAATCTCCAATCTTGGGACACTGTTGATCAAACCCTGTGTGTAAGGATGCAGCGGCTGCTGATAGAGCCTGGAAGTGGGGGCATCTTCGACCAGTTCCCCGGCATACAGCACGGCCACACGGTCGGTCAAATTGGCGACAACGCCGAGGTTATGGGTGATGAACAATGCCGATGTGGATTGATCCTTGATCAATTCACGCAGCAGGTCCAAGACTACCGCTTCAGTA
>JBDLJU010000217.1:0-5324 GCA_039714215.1 Chloroflexota bacterium
CACATCAACCGGGCCTACGCCAGCCTGTTCAGCTACTTTATCGCCTCCACCAACCGGGTCGGCTATGAAGACGGGATCAACTACTACGGCGGCGCCACCATCCATGACCCCAACGGCGCCAAGCTCGCCCACGGGCCCTACCACGAAGAAGCCCTGGTCTACGCCGAGATCGATCTCAACCAACTCCACCGCACCCGCTCACTGCTGCCCCTCCTCCGTGACGAACGCCCCGAGCTCGTCCAGAAAGAACTCGAACGCATCCTGAACGGGAAGTAATCGTTCATTCCCTCACCCCTAAATTACAATCCCACGTAGGGGCGGTTCGTAATCCGATGGAATCAAAGCGTCAAATATATTTCAGTATTGATGTTCTATTAAAATATTAACAATTAACTCAATTTTGCGGGGCGAATCCCACCAGTCAAATACACGTTTTGTTAAGTTGCTTCTTTGGTTACTCTCCAAGCTGATATTCTTGCCATTTCACTTATTGACCTCCCTAATCCATCAATTCCCGGAAATAGAGCATTTGCAGTAATATTCATCATTTCAAGATTTGCTAAAAACCGAGGCTTCAGGTTGCCCTTAATAATGAACTTGGTGAAGATGCTCTGACCTTCACCGCCATGAACGCCATTAAAAACAATATTGTCGGCAAACTTCTCGTGATCTTCAAGTAATTCAGTGCAGACAGAAAAACTACTTTGTTGTGCAACCATTCTGTCAGTTGGTCTAGGACTACCAATAACTTCTAAATACGGTTCATATTCTTCGCCCACAATGGATTTTCCAATTTGCTGAAGCGGATATTTTTCGGGGCCTCCATCCTTGTTGCGTATTTCTGTTACAAAATTCAAGTGGCCAACATTAAATTGAAATAAGGCTGCGTCAATTTTAGTATTCCCAATGTTTTCTACAGCGTAATACAATGCTATATACGGAGATTTTGTCCAATCCAATAAGCGAGTTGGTGCTCCGTAATGTTGCATAATTTCCCACCAACTTAGAGTATCATCTTTCCTTAAATCTCGGCAAAATCCCGTATCTATGTGAGCCCGCTTTTGAAACTCACGGAGAGCTTTCTTTTCAATTTCCAGACCTCTAGTTAAATCCACATTTTGTTCCAATAGGAGTCTGGTAAGTGATGGTCTTAGCGGCCATTCAGCATCCTCTTGACCCCGAAAAACATTGGGGCCTTCAGGACCCATGCTCGATAGTTTTTCTGCAATAGTTGAAAAGTTACCCCAGTCTTTGATTTCTATTGTTTCCATTGTTTTCTACTTCAGCCACCTAACAAGGTGTTATGTCGAATGTTTTCTGTATAAAATTTGCCCTAACGTTAGTATACATGAAAAATAGAGTTCAATATGGTTTAGCTCGCAGATTAAGAAAGATAGTAGATAGTGGGATTGCATTGACATTGATTAATCGAAGCAAGGCATTACAACCACTAGAGATAAATTTTTGAATTTATATTCAATCGAACAATCCATCCATTCGGAAAAATAACCATATGAAAACAGCACTTATGGCTACAAACATCCTTAGATCCAAACCTTTTCCCATAAGTGGACCATATAATTGTTCCAAAAGGAAGATTACTCCAAATACCAAGAAGATTAGCAGATTTCGTTTACTTATTAAAAACGGGCAAATCAGATTTAATATTCCAACAGTTGAATTCGATATCATTTCAATTAACAAACTGTTATCATATTCGTTGAATAGGCTTTTTGCTTTTATCAATCCCAATATTAAGTTAAACAAACCAATGAATATAAAAAATCCATATACTCTTGTTGAACTTTTTCTTATTCTTTTTGGTTCTTTTTTTGCCATGTATTCCTCCGCTTTTCTTCTTTACGTTGGTGTAACATTGTTTCTGTAATTTGAAAAAAATGATAGGTCAGGTATCCTTTTAGTTGATAAGACATAAAGGAGAAAACCATGACCTATCAATCAAATTGTACATTACCAAAAGAATTATTGGAACAAATTGCTGCAGAAGGTTCCGAAGCATTACCAGAGTTGATCCGCGTATTGATCGATGAAGCGATGCGGCTGGAGCGCGAGCAGCATCTGGGAGCTGGTCCCTATGAGCGTACGCCAGAGCGACGAGACCATGCGAATGGCTACAAGCCGAAGACGGTCAAAACTCGCATTGGTGAGATCCAGTTTGCAGTGCCGCAAGCGCGTCAAGGCGACTTCTATCCAGGGGCGTTGGAGAAAGGGCTGCGCAGCGAACGGGCCCTGACAATGGCGCTGGCTGAGATGTATGTGCAAGGGGTCTCAACCCGGCGAGTGGCAGCGATCACTGAGCAGTTGTGCGGTACGGCTGTGAGCAGCTCACAGGTCAGTCGGGCAGCGGGTATGCTGGACGAAGTCTTGGATGCCTGGCGCAATCGGCCGTTGAGTGAAATCCTCTACCTCTATCTGGACGCACGCTATGAGAAGGTGCGTATGGATGGTCAGATCAGAGATGCAGCCCTATTGATAGCTGCTGGGGTCGGTACAGACGGGAAAAGGCGTATTTTGGGTGTTTCAGTGTCTCTGAGCGAAGCAGAACTGCACTGGCGAGCGTTTCTTGAAGACCTGATCGAGCGTGGTCTGCAGGGAGTCAAGCTGATCATCAGTGATGACCACCAGGGAATGCGCAAGGCCCGTCAGGCGGTGTTCACCGGTATTCCTTGGCAGCGCTGCCAGTTTCATCTGCAGCAAAACGCAGGCCAGTATGTGCCTCGCAAGAAACTTCGCTCAGAAGTGGCGGCGGACATCCGAGCGATCTTCAATGTGCCCAACCGCCAACTGGCTGAACAGCACTTGAAACAGCTCGTGGATAAATATGCTGCAATTGCCTCTGAGCTGGCTGATTGGATGGAGGTGGCGATTCCTGAAGGGCTGACCGTGTTTGATTTCCCCGAGGCACACCGACGACGCATCCGCACCAGCAATCTGCTTGAGCGAGTCAGCCAGGAAATCAAGCGCCGCACTCGCGTGGTACGCATTTTCCCTAATCCGGCTTCTTGCTTGCGCCTGGTGAGCGCGGTGCTGATGGAGATCAGTGAAGATTGGGAAACTGGCCGAGTTTACCTGAGTTTTGACTCAGACTGATGTTGGCCCAACTAAAAGGGCCTGACCAATTTTACAGAAAGAAGGTTGCACAATCTTCTTTACCACCTTGCATATTATAAATTGCATTTATCTATCTATCGACTTAACTATATTGTTAGTGTCTCAAAGTCCCTACTAATAGTCTTGGGGACTTTGCTGGTTTCTCACTTCCGCTATGTGTCAAATAGCCAACTAGAATATCAAAGCCTCCCCCGCACACACGTGGGAGAGGCGACTAGATCGCGAACCTTCAAACCTCAAATCTAATGCCCCAAAAAAAATCAATCCGATTCCTCCACCGCCTGCGGGGGAGGCAAACTAGTCTTGTCGATTCATTCAGCCTGAAAGGAGGGGGGCTTTGTAACCGCTTAAAACACACCCCCCCCCGGCTAAAGCCTCGACTCGAGAATTTTCTTCAATGGTATCTGACAACTAGACTAAAGACTACAAGACTAGCCGACTAATCCCCCTCCCTGATCCGCCACGCTAACGCTGACCAGCGCTGGCTCTCGCGGTTGTTGCGCACCGCAATCCCAATTGCCTTGTGGTTGCTGACCAGCACGCACAGCCGCCGGGCACGCGTCACCGCCGTGTAGAGCAGGTTGCGCTGCAGCATCACGTAATGCTGGGTCAGCAGCGGCACCACCACCGCGGGGAACTCCGAGCCCTGCGCTTTATGCACCGAGACGGCATACGCCAGGGTCAGCATATCGCCCTCGCTCCAGGCATATTCCACCGCCCGCCCATCGAACTCCGCTGTCAGACTTTTCTCTTCCTGCGAGATCGCCTTAATAAAACCAATATCGCCGTTGAAGACCTGCTTTTCATAATCATTGCGCACCTGCATCACCCGGTCTCCCGGACGGTAGACCGTACCGAACAGGCTTTTCTCCGGCTTTAATGCCCCGCCGGGGTTGAGCGCTTCCTGCAGGCGTGCATTCAGCGCGTGGATCCCCCCCGGGCCGCGGTACATCGGCACCAGCACCTGGATATCTTTGGGTTGAATCCCAAACTTGCCCGGGATGCGGTTGCGTACCAGGTCCTCGACCCAATCGGCGGCCTGCTCCGGGGTTTCTGCCGGGAAACGGAAGAAATCTTCACTCTCCGCGGCGAACTCCGGCATTTCGCCCTGGTTGATCAGGTGGGCGTTGGTGATGATGTGTGAATCCGCCGACTGGCGGAAGATCTGCATCAGCCGGGTGACCGGCACCAGCCCGCTCTCGATCAAGTCATTGAGCACATCCCCGGCTCCCACGGAAGGCAGTTGGTCAATGTCTCCCACCAGCACCAGGTGGGTGCCCGGTTCCAGGGCCCGCATCAGCGAATTGGCCAGCAGGATATCGAGCATCGAGGCCTCATCAACCACCAGCAGGTCGAGCTTCAGCGGTTTTTCTGTGCCGCGTCCAAAACCCTCCATCGGGGAGTATTCCAGCAGGCGGTGCAGCGTGCTGGCTGGTTTGCCGGTTGCCTCCGAGAGGCGTTTGGCTGCCCGCCCGGTCGGTGAAGCCAGAGCAAAGCGTTTGTGCGCATTCTCCGCCGCGGCGATCAACGCCCGGATTGCGGTGGTTTTCCCCGTACCCGGTCCGCCGGTCAGCACGCTCACCGGGCTGCCCAGCGCCGTACGGATCGCCTCGGCCTGCTCCGGGGACAAATTCGGGTCTAAGGGGGTTAGCGCCGGGGGGATATCGGCCATGCGCGGTGGGAAGGCTTCCGCCAGTGCCCGCAGGCGGCTGGCCGTCCCGCGCTCGGCGTAGTAGAACGGAGCCAGGTAGACCGCATTTCCCGGCTCAGGCGCCTGCCCCTCATCCAGGGGTACGCAGTCCAGCACAATCAGCTCCTCAGCCGCCAGGCGCTCCAGGGCAGGGGCGATTTGGGAGCGTTCCACGGTGAGTAATTCCACCGCCCGCTCTTCCAGAATACCGCGCGGACCAAAAACATGCCCTTCGCCGGAGAGCTGTTCAAGCACGTAACTGATCCCTGCCTCGATCCGTGTGGGATGATCAGCCGGCAGCCCTAAAGATTGCGCAATCCGGTCTGCGGTCTTGAAACCGACACCGTAAATATCACGGGCCAGGCGGTAGGGATTGCTCTTCACGATCGCCAATGACTGGTCGCCGTACGCCTTGTATATTTTCAAAGCCAGGTTGGTGGTGATCCCATGACCGTGCAGGTAGATCATGATCTCTTTGATCTGCCGCTGCGATTCCCAGGCC
>JBDLJU010000218.1:0-5291 GCA_039714215.1 Chloroflexota bacterium
TACAAACAAAACGCGATTAAGCCTTTACACCTTCGCCAAAATCCAGTCTGCTGTCCGCTGACTGCTGTATAATATTCCCCATGAACGATTTCCGCTTTCTCCACCCCATTGAAGTGCGCTACGGCGACCTGGACCCGCAGGGCCACGTTAATAACGCCAAATACGTCACCTACTTCGAGACCGGCCGAATCCAGTACAAGCGCCATCTCGGCACATTCGAAGTTGGCCAATCCTTCCTCGAAATCGGCCTGATCATGGCAGACCTGCAGATCACCTTTCATGCCCCAATTATGTGGGGCAGCACGGTCAAGGTCGGTGTGCGCACCACAAAACTGGGCAACAAATCCCTGCATGTTGAGCAGTGCATCATCGACAGTGAGAGTGGCGCCCTGTATGCCACCGGCAAAGTTGTCCTGGTAACCTACGATTATCACGCTGGAAAATCTATCCGCATCCCAGACGAGATGCGCGCAAAAATCAGTGAATTCGAAGGGTTGTAGTGTCGATTAACGCCTTACTTGCCCACTGGCGGGCGGAAGCGACCATTGGGGGAAACGTGGTCGATTGGCAGACCCTGCCCCCCCGCCCGGCACAGACTGCTCCGATCCCGGAGGGTCTGCATGCGTCGCTAAAAAACGTGTTGGGACAGCGCGGCTTCGAGGCACTCTACAGCCACCAGGCCGCTGTCTGGGAGCTTGCTGCCAGAGGGAAGCATGCTGCCCTGGTGACCGGCACCGCCAGCGGGAAAACCCTGGCCTACAACCTCCCTGTGCTCGACCGCCTGATCCGCATCCCCGAGGGGCGTGCCCTCTACCTGTTCCCCACCAAAGCCCTCGCCCAAGACCAGAAAAACGAGCTGGAGCAGTTTAACAGCTACCTGCCTGACGAGCTCAAAATCCCTGCCGCCACCTATGACGGCGACACCACCCAATCCGCCCGTCCCAAAGTGCGCCAGAATGGCAGGATCATGATCTCCAACCCAGACATGCTGCACACCGGGATCCTCCCGCACCACACCAAATGGGCAGAATTCTTCACCAACCTGCAGTTTGTAGTGATTGATGAAATCCATATTTACCGCGGGGTGTTCGGTTCGCATGTCGCCAACGTACTCCGCCGCCTGCAGCGGATCACCAAATTCTACGGGGCATCGCCGCAGTTCATCCTCACCTCAGCCACAATCGCCAACCCGCGCGAGCTGGCCGGCAAGCTGATTGAGAACCGGGTTGAGCTCGTCGATGATGACGGCTCGCCGCGCGGCCCCAAGCATTTCTTGATCTACAACCCCCCGGTGGTCAACCAGGAGCTCGGCATCCGCCGCAGCGTGCTGCAAGAAAGCGTGCGCCTGGCGGACGATTTGCTGGCAAACGACATCCAGACGATCCTTTTCGGACGCAGCCGGCGCGCCATCGAGGTGATGCTCAACTACCTGCGCCAGACTGCTTCAGACCCGAGCCAGGTACGCGGCTACCGCAGCGGCTACCTGCCGCGCCAGCGCCGCGAGATCGAAGCCGGTCTGCGCAGCGGGGAAGTGCGCGCCGTGGTGGCCACCCCCGCCCTCGAGCTGGGGATCGATATCGGCGGGATGGACGCCGCTATTTTGGCAGGCTACCCCGGCACGATTTCTGGCACCTGGCAGCAGGCTGGCCGCGCCGGCCGGGCGGTCGAGACCTCCCTGGCTGTACTGGCTGCCTCCGCCAGCCCGTTGGACCAGTTCCTCGCCCGCCACCCTGAGTTCTTCTTCGGCAGCTCCCCAGAGCAAGCTTTAATCAATCCCGATAACCTGCTGATCCTGCTCGGTCACATCCGCTGTGCGGCATTTGAGCTGCCCTTCCACGTTGGCGAAGGTTTCGGCAGAGTCCCCGCAGAAGAAGTCGGCGATTTCCTCCATATCCTGGAAAACAACAATGACGTCCACCATTCAAAGGGGAAATATTTCTGGATGTCCGATGACTACCCCGCGCAGTCGATCTCACTGCGTTCCGCATCGCCTAACACAGTGATCCTCCACGCAGAGACCGAAGAAGGCTGGAAGATGATCGGCGAAGTTGATTTCGCCAGCGCCGATTGGATGGTGCACCCCGAAGCGGTCTACATGCACGAGGGCCGAAATTACCTGGTCTCCGATCTCGACCTGGCGCAAAACCTAGCCTACCTGCGCCCTGCCCAGGTAGATTACTACACCCAGCCGCGGCGCGACTCTGAGGTCTCTCTGGTGGAGACTTACACAACACAACCCATCACCGGCGGGCAGAAAGCCTACGGCGAACTGAACATCATCAGCCAGGTGACCGGCTATCAGAAAATTGAGTGGAACACCCATCAACGGGTGGGGATTGGAAATCTCGAGATGCCTGAGAACGAATTCCAGACCACCGGTTACTGGCTGATGCTCGGCGAGCAAATCGTTGAGCAGCTGCGCGAGAGCAGCCAATGGAACAGCGCCCCCAACGATTACGGTCCGAATTGGGAGATCAAACGCAACTCTGCCCGGCAGCGGGACGGCAGCACCTGCCAGAACTGCGGGATCCCTGAGACAGACCGGGCTCACGACGTGCATCATAAGATCCCTTTCCGCGCCTTTGAGAATTTTATGCAGGCCAACCACCTGGACAACCTGATCACCCTCTGCCCAGGCTGCCACCACCGCGCGGAAGCGGTGGTACGCGTCCGCACCGGATTGGGCGGCCTGGCATTTGCATTGGCCCACATCGCCCCGCTGTTCCTCATGTCGGCACCGAACGATCTGGGCGTGCACGCCGATGCCCAATCCAAACTGGCTGAGGGTCAGCCAGCAGTCGTGCTCTACGAGCAGGTGCCCGCCGGGGTAGGGTTCAGCGAACGGCTTTTCGAGCTCCATGATGAAATCATGCTGCGCACGTACCAGCTGGTCTCTGATTGCGAATGCCAGGACGGCTGTCCTTCCTGTGTCGGACCAGGCGGGGAGCAGGGCGCAGGCAGCAAAGCGGAAACCCTGGCAATTCTCAAGATGCTGGTAGGGGAATCGGAAAAATAAAAAATTAAGGAGGATTCAAGGCTTTAGCCGGTTGTTTTTGAAAGGAAGATTATTCCCTCCTTACTGAAACGATATCCCTCCCGCCCTTATTTAATGCTATCCTTAAATCAGCTGAGTCCTTTTCCATCCAATAATTCCTCAGCTGCACTTACGCAACAGTGAATAGCAGCCTACATCCCATCCTGATAATCTAGGGAGACCAGGAACGGAGCATCTGATGGACAAAAACGAACTTATCAGAGCGCTTGGCCCGTTGGCCAAACTGTACCAGGACGAAACCGTCCAGGCGATCATTGTCGACGGCCCCAACCAGGTCTACTTTGAGCGCGAGAATCATCTTCACGATTCCGAAATAAATTTCAAGACCACTGATGCGCTCAGTCAGCTGATCTCAGATGTACTGACACTGGCTGGCGTGACCCTCACCGCCAACGCCCCATCTGCGGATGTGCGCCTGACTGGCAACACCCGCTTTCTCGCCACCATGCCGCCTACCGCGGTAGGTGGACCTTTCCTGGTGGTCCGCAAGCCTTTCCTCGGCACCCGGCTGACCTGGGAAGACCTGGTCGAATTCGGCTCGGTTAACCAGAAAATCATCGAGCTGATCCAGAGTGCCCTGGATGCCAGGATCAACATACTGATCACGGGCGGGACAGCAAGCGGAAAAACCACGCTGTTGAACATGATCGCTGGGAGAGTCTCAAATACCGAACGGATTGTTGGCATAGAAGATATCCATTACCTCAATATTGACCATCCGCGGGCAGTCTATCTCGAATCTCAGGCTGCAGGCGTGCCCATGCCAACGCTAATTGAAACTGGCAGCCGTATGCGCCCAGACTGGCTGATCGTCAATGAACTCCGCGGCCCAGAAGCGCTGACCACCCTGCAAATCTTTAACTCCGGGCATTCCGGGATGGCCAGCATGCATGCTGCCAGCGTTGCTGATGGGCTCAGCCGCCTGGAGACGATGTGCCTTTCTGCCAACCGGGGTCTCGGCCTGCAGGATATCCAACGAATGATTTCCTCCACGTTCCAATTGATCGTCTACATCGAATACCTGCCCAGCGGTAAACGACGGGTGACAGAAATGGTCGAAATGCAAGGGCTGGAAAACAACCGCTACCTGCTTCAACCGTTGATCCGTTATAATCGAGAAAAGGACAACTTTGAGACAACCAACACAGCCCCCACCTGGAGAAAATAATTGCCCAAGGACCTGATCAACGACCCGGAATACCTCCGCGCTAACCAGTACGGCCAGCCAGATAACCTGCGTGCACGGATCAACTTGCAT
This sequence comes from Chloroflexota bacterium, assembly GCA_039714215.1. Classification (GTDB taxonomy): domain Bacteria; phylum Chloroflexota; class Anaerolineae; order Anaerolineales; family UBA11579; genus UBA11579. The sequence continues at coordinate 4,314 of JBDLJU010000218.1, forward strand.
CAACGCTTCAGCACCAATCCCGCTGATTGGCACCAGTGGGTATTTAATCATTATGATTTTGATGTAGATGCACGGATCCTCGAGATCGGCTGCGGGCCGGGGGATACCTGGGCGCACAACCAGAAGCATGTCCCCAACACATGGCAGCTGACCCTCACCGATCTCTCACAAGGGATGGTATCCAACGCCCGACAAAATTTAAGCGCACTCTCCGTACAAGTCTGCTGCGTGAATGCTGATCTTATTCCCTTCCCCACCAACTCGTTTGATGGGGTAATCGGCAACCATATGCTCTACCACGTCCCTGATCTAGACCGCACCCTGGTTGAGATCCAACGGGTACTCACGCCAACCGGACAGCTGATTACTGCCACAAATGGCAGCCAGCACTTGAAAGAACTCAACGAAATCATCAACGGATTCGATCCCAGCTATAAAGTAGAAAATCAAACCCGCCCATTTGAACTCGAAAACGGGGAACAGCTTTTATCAAAATACTTCCAGGAAGTGGAAAGAACAGAGTTCCCCGATGGACTCAGGGTTACAGAAGTTGAGCCTTTGGTGGATTTCACCCTCTCACTATGGAGCATCAACCAGGAATTCTTCGATGAACAGCTGGAAGCATACCGTCGTTATCTCCAGCAGATGATTGACGATGATGGCTGTATCGAGATCAGAAAATCCACTGGGGTGTTCGTCTCCCGGTCTCCAAAATCCAGCTAGAGAGCCCCTTCAAAATACAGAAGCGCCAGTACCGTCATGATCACAATGCAGCCCGGGATCACCACCAATGCCCCGACAACGATTCCCACAATCCAGCCGGTGCGCAAATTCCCCCGCCTTGCCTTTTCGTTCCAATCACTCTCGATCATGGTTTCCTTTGGGGCAGGCAGCCCTTCCGCAATTTTCACCAAGGCGAGCAGCTGGTCAAACCAATGTTTGCCCTGTTCAGGTGTAAAACGGAACTCGCCCAACTGC
>JBDLJU010000219.1:0-5253 GCA_039714215.1 Chloroflexota bacterium
TTTTTATTCCAAGCCCTTTTTTGAATACCAGTACGCATATAACTTCTCAAATCCCAATTTTTGATACATTGCCAGCGCTGGAGAGTTGTTATCCATCACCTGCAGGTAAACCTGGCTGGCGCCTGCCTCAATCCCCCAGGTGGTGAGACCATGCGTCACCTGGGATGCGAATTTTTGCCTTCGGTAGGCGGAAAAAGTTACCACACAAAAAACTCCCAGCCAACCGCGCTCGACAACCCCTAATCCCACGGCAGCAGGCTGATCATCTGCTCTGAGCACAAAGAAATTCGCTGCCGGGCCAATCCGAGAAAGGATCCCGCGGCGGATTGGCAGGCTTTCTGCCCTGTATTCCGAGGCAGTCGTATAAGCCTGGAACCATTCATCGGTCAGCTTTGAAGTTTGAGTTACTTCTGTTTTCGGGGCAGTAGAATTCGCGATCACTGCCTCTACCGGGGCAGTCCTCACTGAGGTGGGCTTTAAATCCTGGTACCCGCGGGCTTTAAGTGCATCAGCTAAATTCTCCGGCAGGGCAGCCGCGCACATCTGGAAGCAAGCCGGTTGACCATGACGGCGGTAAAAATCTTCAACCAGGTCAATCCGCTCCTCAAGACTGAGCTCGCCGGTGAGCTGATTGGGCCAGACAGAATTCACCCGTCTGCTTGAGCCTCCGCTGAAGCGCAGACGCCACCCGGCTAACTGCTGTTCAACGGCCGGACGCCAGGCATTGGCCGCCACACCTTCAATAAAATGGATCAGGTCATTTGATTTTTCTTCCATCTCTTCTGCCTTTTTGCGTTTAATTTCTTTCTTTAGGTCAGCGACCCCAACAAATCGAGCTGATGGTAAACACCAACCTGTCAAAAGACCCGGTAACCAGGATAATCATCAAACAAATTATCTTCAGAGCAATCTTTTTAAGCTAAATTCTACAAAATTGATCTGAATGGTTTATTGGTACTATCTTACTAAAATGTCAAGCAGGGCAATTATCGAATAGGCTATAATTCCTACAAAATTGTAATTTAGATTCTAAGATAAAGAAAGAAGTCCCTTTCGGAGGATTATATGTTTCAAAATAAACCCCTGCGTAAATTATTGGTTCTGGCAGGCGTCCTCACCGTAATTGCACTCGCCCTGACTGCCTGCGGCCCGCAGCAAGCAGCGGCCGATCCCAAACAAGATCTCGCCATTGAACAGCTTCAACCGGAATCAGCCACTCCAGGACCGTCAGTCGTCCTCAACGATCTTGCCGGTGAAGTGCTCAGCCGTCAGGCTGATCAGGAATTCTCAGAAGCTGAAGATGGCTATCTGCTTTATTTAAACGGGCAGGTGCAGACCGGCAGCAACGGACGCGCCCGGCTCGATTTTGAGGATGGCACCATCGTACGAATTGGTCCTTCATCCTTATTTACCCTGGAAGAAATTGAAGAAACTGAAGACGGAACGCTCAAACAGCTTTTCCTGGAATTTGGTCAGGTGTGGGTGGTGCTGGTGGGCGGCGAGCTGGAAGTTGACACCCCTGCGGGTGTTGCTTCGGTGCGCGGCTCCTACCTCAGCGTCTGGCAGGATCCAGTCACCGGTGAGACCTATGCCACCTGCGCGGAAGGTGACTGCGTAATGTTCAGCGGCGGCGTAGAAATACATTTCACCGCCGGAGAAACCGCCCTCGTAACAGGACCTGGAGAAATTCCCTTGCCAGGAGTAATGTCCCTTGAGGAATTCAAGCTCTGGTGGGAAATCAACCCCGAACTGCTCCTGATCATGGATTTGATCCCTGGATCGCTTGACGGATGGGCCTGGTCTGACAAAGACGGTAACGGTCTGCAAGATGATGGGGAACCCGGTCTGGCTGGCGTTGAAGTTGCCTTATTCGATCTCACCGAAGAGCAGATTGCTGTCACCGAAACCGACGAAGATGGTTATTATCAGTTCGAGGATCTTCTCGTTGGTCAATATTCCCTGCAGTTCAGCCAGCCAGTCGGCTTCGTCTTCACCCTGCCAGACGAGGGTGCAGACGACAGTATCGACAGCGACCCCGACGCAGCAGGGTTAGTCTCCGGGGTCAACATCATTCCTGGCGATAACAACACGCCGATGGATGCTGGTTTTGTCCGCCCTGGCGGCGGCGCAGTCTGCCCGCTCACCGGTTTACCGATCGATGATCAGGCTTTACTTGACCTGCGCCCGTTATTTATCTCAATTTCAATCTTTCCAGAAGCCGTCCGCCCGGTTACCGGGATTAACTCAGCACCTGTGGTTTTTGAAACCCTGATCGACGAAGGGCAAACCCGCCTGCAGGCACTCTTCTACTGCGGATACCCTGAAGCATTACCCAACGATGATGGCGGCAGCAGCGCTTCAGGTGGATTCGATATCAGCGGCGTGCGCTCCGGCAGGGTGTTTTATGCTGAACTTGCTCAACTGTTCGGCGCTGGCTTGATCTTTGGCGGCGCTTCACCTGAGGTATTCCCCACGATTGCGCCGTTCACCTGCAGCCTGGCAGATTCTGCCAACAAATCAGATATCGGCGGAGTTGGTCTAAATGTCGACAATCTGGTTGGCATCGCAGAAAGCTGCCAGAGCAATTTAGGCAACACCGATCTTGCAGTCTGGGATTTTGGCGATCCTCCCGAAGGCGGAGAGCCAGTAGAAAAATTCTTAATGCACTATAACTACATGAACCAGAGCCGCTGGATCTACGAACCAGAAGCAGGCGGTTATGTGCGCTACCAAAACACGCCCAGCGAGCCTGAAGAATTTGTGCTCGCCACCGACCGCCTGACCGGCGATGCAGTCGTCCGTCAGAACATCCTGCTGCTCAAAGTTTCTCACCAGGTGATGAACTCCTCAGGCACGATCATCAATTTTGATCTGACCAACGAGCGCGGTTTCGCCGTACTGCTGCGCAACGGCACAGCTCACAATGTATGCTGGAGCGCGGTCTTCGATGACTACCCAGAGATGCTCAACCGCTACCGGCCGTTCCTGGTCTACAACTGTGAGACCAAAGAACCGGTCAACCTCGAATTTGGCAGCATGTGGGTCAATGTGGTCGATTACTCCGTTGGTTTCAGCTGGCAGGGCGAGTACTGGCGAGCTTACCAGCCCTACCTCAACTACATGCCCTGATAGGCAGGTAACTTAACATCCAGACCCGAAGGGTTTTTTAGAACCCTTTGGGTCTTTTTTTATTCAGAACATGTCCCATTATCTGCCCAAATCTCTATTGCTCAATCCGAGGGAATCTGCAGGGCTGGAAATCGAAATCCCCGCCAAGAAATACGACCGGGGTTATTCTGTCCAGCTGCGTGACCCGGACGGGCAGTTGATTGAACTGAACCAAGCCGATAAAACTGAGGGAAGTTCTCCGGATTAGCGGGTCAACTGATATAATACTCACCCAAAAACTCAAAACGATGACCACAGTTTTTGTTAAGAAGGAGCTTCAATGACTAAACAATTTGACGCTAAAGCCACCCTGAATACTGCTCATGGTGCATATACCGTCTTCCGGCTGGATGCCTTAGAAAAAGCCGGAATCACTCAACTGGACAAACTCCCCTTCTCGATCCGGGTCTTGCTTGAAGCTGCACTCAGGCAGACCAATCAAATCGACATAACCACAGCACATGTAGAAAATTTAGCTGCCTGGCAGCCCAAGGCTGCCGAACGTCAGGCGATGCCCTTTAAGCCCGGACGCGTGGTGATGCAAGACTTCACCGGTGTCCCCGCGGTGGTCGACCTGGCCGCGATGCGTTCCGCCATGGCCCGTTTAGGCGGCGACCCCGAAGAGATCAACCCGGTCATTCCTGTAGATCTGGTGATCGATCACTCCGTGCAGGTCGATTTCTTCGCTTCCGAGGATGCCGCCCAGCGCAATGCAGAGATCGAATTCACCCGCAACCGCGAGCGATATGAATTCCTCCACTGGGGGCAGAAAGCCTTTGATAATTTCCGGGTGGTGCCCCCTGCCACCGGGATTGTTCACCAGGTCAACCTTGAATACCTTGCCAAAGTGGTCCTCACTCGAGAGGTCGATGGCGAAATGCATGCCTTTCCAGATACTGTCGTTGGCACCGACTCACACACCACGATGATCAACGGTCTCGGTGTGGTCGGCTGGGGCGTCGGTGGGATTGAAGCGGAAGCCGCCATGCTCGGGCAGGCGATCGATATGCTCACCCCGGATGTGATCGGCTTTAAACTGACCGGAAAGCTCCAGGAAGGCGTCACCCCCACAGACCTGACCCTGACGATCACCCAGATGCTGCGAGAGCACGGCGTGGTTGCCAAATTCGTCGAGTTCTACGGCGCTGGCCTTTCTTCAATCTCCCTCGCCGACCGGGCGATGGTTGCCAATATGTCCCCAGAAAATGGGGCAACGATCACCTTCTTCCCGGTAGACGAGGAAACCCTCAATTACCTGCGCCTCACCGGACGGACAGAAGAGGAAGTTGCCCTGGTTGAAGCCTATACCAAAGAACAGAAATTATTCCGCACCGATGCCACCCCTGATCCGACCTATACCAGCGTGCTTGAATTAGACATCAGCACGGTGAAACCCAGTTTATCTGGACCCAAACGCCCCCACGACCGGATTGACCTCAGCGCGATGAAAGAACAGTTCCAGCAGTCCCTGGTTGCCCCCAAAAGCGAGCGCGGCTTTGCCCTGGCTGAAGACCAGCTTGGAGAAACAGCCTCCTTCGGCAGCAACGGCACCCGTGCCAGCATGGGACACGGCGCGCTGGTGATCGCCGCGATCACCTCCTGCACGAATACTTCCAATCCTTCGGTGATGATCGGGGCGGGTCTGGTTGCCAAAAAGGCGCTTGAACGCGGTTTGAAAGTGAAACCGTATGTCAAGACCAGCCTTGCTCCTGGATCCCGGGTGGTGACTGAATATCTCAAGCAAGCCGGACTTGATCAGCCCCTGGCCGAGCTGGGTTTCAACCTGGTGGGCTACGGATGCACCACCTGCATCGGAAATTCAGGCCCGCTGCCCGGTGAAGTCGTTAAAGCGGTCACCAGCCATAACCTGATCGCCTCTTCCGTGATTTCAGGCAACCGCAACTTCGAAGGCCGGGTACACCCTTATTCGATGGCCAACTACCTCGCTTCTCCACCCCTGGTGGTCGCCTATGCCCTGGCCGGCACAGTAGATATCGACCTGACCACGGAACCGCTCGGAGAGGACCAGGCCGGGAACCCGGTATTCCTTAAAGATCTCTGGCCCAGCCAGGAAGAAGTCAATCA
>JBDLJU010000220.1:0-5198 GCA_039714215.1 Chloroflexota bacterium
CGGAGGGTGGCTTCACCCAGCAGGTCGGCATCGCTCAATTCTACATCTTCAACAACCTCGGCGGGGGGAGCTTCTTCTGCGCTTTCGTCTTTGCGCATGCCCTTACCTTCGATGACTGCGTCGGCAACGTGAGCAACCATCAATTTGATCGTGCGGATGGCGTCATCATTGGAGGGGATCACAAAATCGATCTCATCAGGGTTGCAGTTGGTGTCTACTAGAGCCACAATCGGAATATTGAGGGTGTTTGCTTCCCGTACCGCGGTTTCCTCACGGCGTACGTCAACGATGTAGATCATGTCGGGAAGCTTGTGCATCTTGCGAATACCGCCAAAGCGGGAGGTGAGTTTGTCAATCTTGCGGGAAAGCATCAAGCCTTCCTTCTTGGTCAAACGCTCAAACTCGCCTTTTTCTTTCATGCGCTCAAGGCGGTCGAGTTCATTGATCCGCTGACGCATGGTCACCCAGTTGGTCAGCATCCCGCCCAACCAGCGGACGGTAACATACGGCATCCCGCAGCGCTCAGCTTCGTCCTGGATGGTTTCAACAGCCTGCCGTTTGGTGCCGACGAACAAAATTGTTCCTCCGTCTGCTACCAGGTCGCGGACCAGTTTGAAAGTCATATCAAGAGCTTTGACTGTCTGCTGGAGATCGATAATATGAATCCCATTGCGTTCTGTAAAAATGTAGGGTTTCATCCGGGGGTTCCACCGGTGAGTCCGGTGTCCAAAATGCACGCCGCTTTCCAACAGCGCTTTCATGGAAACTTTAGCCATTATTTAAAACTCCTTTTCGTTTTTTTTGCCTCCGCTTCCTTCACCCTCTCATATCACTGTATTTTTTCTACAGCACGGATACGAAAGTCGGGAAACGTGTGATTTTTGCTCTATCTTTAGAGCCGACAGAGTATAACATGTCAAACCGCTTTCGTCCAGCAAACCAGGCAAAAGTTGACACTAAAATTCCCCGAAAACCTGGTGAGTGAACCGACAAAAGAACTCTCGAGCAACCATCTTGCATGACACTCCTCGAATGATTTTGTGATGGAAGCAAAACAGTCCGCATGCTATAATCCTCAATGAGGAGAAAATGTCTATGCCCAATATATTTGAGCAGATTTCGTTGATTCTGACAGATCCATACGGCAGTCTGGCATACCATCTGGTGATCTCGTTCATCATGGTTGGCGTGCTTTACCCTGCCCTGGTGTTCTCTTCACACGAAAAACCAGCCCGAACGCGGATGCTGCTGGGTATTGTTGGGCTGTTGATCTCCCAAATCGTCATTTTTGTATTTTCTGCTTTGGTCCTGGTGGGATTCTCCGAACTGAAAGAAGCGCTCCCGGTGCTAGACCGGGCAGTGATTGCCATCGACCTCGCAATTATCATCTGGTTGTTTTCCTATACTGATAATAAGAACCGGCGGGCAGGTTTTATATTAATTGGCACCATCTTTTTCCTGATGATTGCCGGTGCCGTCACTGCCCTCTTCTGGTACAGCAGCAGCGAGAAGACCAGCTTCATCCAGAGCGAGTACGGTCTTTACTGGGATGTCGGGGTTATTTTGTTGGCTATATTTGGGCAGCTAATCATTGCCAGGTCTCCTTCTAAAACCCGGATATGGGGCAGGGTCATGCTGCTTGCAATTATCATCGGTGAGGGGATCAATCTGTTAAGCGCCGGCAGCCTCCCCGGTGAATATTCCGTGATCCTACGGCTGACATATCTGATCAGTATGCCCCTGCTTTACGGTGTGATTGGGGAGCTGCAATCAGAAATTACCCATACAAAGATGATCGTCACCAAGATCACCGAGAGAGTGCCGATCTCAGAGATTGAGGAGGAAGATCCTCAAAAAGAAGAAGGGAAATCCTCCACAATTGAAACAGGCCCGCTGCCTGAACCGAGCCGCGGGATTGATTTACATCTCTTCCAAAACACGATGTCCCTGGCAGCCTCCGGTTCCTATCAAGAGATCAGCCATCTATTTACCCGCTACACCGGACATGCCCTGGTCGCCGACATCTGTGTGCTGCTCTCTCCGTTAGACGAAGACGAACAGGTCCACTTAATCTCTGCCTATGATTTGATCGTGCAGGAAAGCTTTTCCCCGTTTCATTTCAACCACTCGATTATCCCAGGATACAAAGAAGCGCTCGAGAGCGGAGAAATTATTCAGGTCACCGATGACACCAGCAGCCAGATCAGCTCGTTTGCTCACCTGATCCAGGTAGACCGGATTCACAGCATGATGGTTTATCCAGTGATCGGCTCAAAAGGAAGCGCAATTGCCGCGGTTTGTCTGGTCAGCCCATACTCAAAACATGTGTGGAACGACAAGGAGAGGGATTATCTAAACCGATCCAGCAGTGCGATTAGCGCAGTGCTTGAGCAGGCTTTCGCGGCCGTGCCGAAAACCCCCACAATGCAAAAGCTTACCGACCAGCTGGAGAACAGTGAGATAGAACGCAAACGTCTGGCCAGCGAAATGGAAGCGATATCGATGGAAATGGCGGCGCTTTCCATGCTGGTTGAGGAAAAAGATGAAATCACCAGCGCGGAACAAACCGACCTGGCCAATCTCAAAACCACCCTGGAAGTCCTTGAAACTGAGAATATTTCCTTAAAGGAGATCATCTCCGAGCATACTGAGCAAAACAATGCCTACATCCAGAAGATTACCGAATTAGAGGGTCAATCTGCGGCCTCGCCAAAAGAATTGGAAGACCTCGGCGGAAAACTGCAGGAAGCCTTACAGCGGGCAACTAATTTTGAAAACCAGCTCAACCAGGCAAAGGCCCAACTTGAATTTCTCGATCAGAGCAATGCCCAGCCCGAGAGCGCCCTGCCCAGTGAACAGGCCGAAGTGATTGCCTCAATTGCCCAGGAGCTTCGCCAGCCGATGTCTTCGATCAGCGGGTATACCGACCTGTTGATCAGCGAATCTGTGGGGATCCTCGGGGCATTGCAGAAAAAATTCCTTGAGCGCGTGAAAGCATCCACTGACCGGATGAACAACCTGATCGGCGATTTGATCCAGATCACCACCCTGGATTCTGGGAACCTTGCCTTCACACCACAGGCAGTAGAAGTGATTGATATTGTCGATATCGCCATTGAGAACACCAGCGGTCAGTTCCGTGAGAAAAACATCAGCTTGCGAGTTGATATCAGCTCCGGTCTGCCGAAAATGCACACCGACAAAGACGCCATTCAGCAAATCCTGCACCACCTGCTGCAGAACGCAGGAGCGGCAACCCCAGAAGAAGGCGAGATCATTATTAAAGTTGAGCCCTACAGCAAAACGGATAATGATATTATCCTGCTGGCAGTTTCCGACAATGGCGAGGGGATTCCCAGGGAAGACCTGCCGAGGGTATTCTCCCGGTTGTACCGGGCCGATAACCCTCTGATCTCAGGTGTGGGCGATACCGGGGTCGGCCTTTCGATTGCCAAGACTCTCGCAGAAGCGCTCGGCGGCAGGATTTGGGTCGAGAGTGAACAAGGGGTAGGCTCAACATTCAGCGTGCTGCTGCCAATTACTTCAGAAACAGTCAGCACCGCACAGGGTTAAATCAGTGAACGAGAGCAATCAGGGACAATTCGCCGCACTGCTGATTTTCATCTCTGTTTTGTTTGTGCTGGGAAGTCTGCTGACCGCATTCGCGGAAGCCGGATTCCCTGATGCGGACCCTGGCGCGATTCAAGCCACCGACTATATCTTTTCCTCGCCCACCCCAGTTTCAAGTGCAACCCCCACAATGTTCCAAACTACAGCTGGTGCGCCCGTCCCTTCAGCTACGATTGATTCCGGAATCGACGCTGGGGCTCCGAACGAAGCGTCCGCTACCCCTGTGCCATAAATTGCCCCCCATTATCCACTTCCCCGTAAATTGGCCTGCTTTGTGCAACATAAATGGCGTTGCAAACAGCTGGTTGATCTGCATCCAGTTGGCATTACCTCCAGCGCTGCTGCAGCAATACTATATTTACTTTTGAATGATAACCTCTGGAAAACAAGGATTAATTGTGCGGATCAGGATGATTAATGATTACAATTGTGATCTATTTACCAGACAGTAAGTGAACAAATATATGCTGATGAATAAAAAACACTCATCCAACCGATTCCTTCTCGCCGGATTATTAATTTCTGCACTGCTGGTCAGCGGATGTGGTCTGCTGGGCGTGCTCCAAAGTTCCAGAGCTGCTGCAGATGGCAATCATGCTGTGGGCACTGCCACCAGCACTCCATTCCTGCCATATGCTCCTACCGCGGCGAGCAATTCACCGTTGTTCCCCACAGCCACAGGCCATTCTCCCGCGCAGACCGTAGTGGGGATTCCCAATACGACCGGGGGCGGGTCTTACCCATCACCTTCTTCTTATGTGCCTGCCGCCCCGATGATCGAACAGCCCGCCAACCAGATCAATATCCTGGTACTCGGTTCCGACCGGCGCCCCTATACCGGCGGCTACCGCACCGATGTGATGCTGCTGGTCACGATAAATTTTCAGCTAAAAAAGATCGCGATGACCTCGTTTCCCCGAGATTTGTATATTTATATCCCGGGTTTCGGCCAGGACCGGATCAACACCGTCCAGGCCAAAGGCGGATTCCCGTTAACTGCCTCAGCCTTTGAATATAACTTTGGGGTGCGGCCAGATTATTACCTGATGCTGGAATTTTCCGGCTTCACCACCATTATCGATATGCTTGGCGGGATCAATGTAAAAGTCGCCCAGCAGCTCACGGACCAGCGCGATGGCTACGGCTACTACACCGTCTACCCGGGAACTGTGCATATGAATGGAGAAACTGCGCTGTGGTATGTGCGTGCCCGCTACACCACCAACGACTTCGACCGCACCCGCCGCCAGCAAGAAGTAATGCTCGCCGTAATCGACCGGATGATCAATTTGGATTTGATTCCCAAAATCCCTAACCTCTACCAGCAGTATCAAAACACGGTCACCACAGATCTATCCCTCGAAGACATTGTCCCGCTGCTTCCGCTGGCATCTGAATTCCTGCAGGGTAATATCGGCCGCTACGCGATTGGGAGCGGTCAGGTTTCATCGTGGGTGACTGCCGATGGCGCGGCAGTGCTGATGCCCAACACCCCTGCGATTCAGTCAATTCTAAAAGCTGCCCTGAATACCGAGTAAATGAAACCAAACCGGCTTTGGCTCGCATTC
>JBDLJU010000221.1:0-5179 GCA_039714215.1 Chloroflexota bacterium
GAGCCCAAACCTAATAAAAGCTTTCAAAATCAGACCTCCATAATTTCATCAGCCTCGATTATAATCTAAATCAAGATGGATACAAGAATATATCACGGAAAGATCACAGCAGTAAACCTTGGTCATGCCCTTGTGACCCGATTCAACCATGGCAACCTGGTTGCCCAGTCGACAAAAAGCGGAGACCAGATCATTGTGCAGGTTGCCAGCCGCAGAGGAGCGCAATCCGGTGGGAAAACTGCCCTCGGGATTACCCTGCAGCAGGTCAATGACGGGGTCGCCGTCAAAGTCGGCAAGCAAGAATGGTTAGGGATCGCCGCCAGTATCGGGACTACCTTACTGGCTGTGCGATCAAACCCATTCAGGTTAATTGACCGCCTGGATGATATCGCCCAGGATATTGAAAATTTCAATCTCGATGATAAAGTCTGGGATGTGATTGATGAAGTCGCCCAAACGATGGGCGCATCCCATCAGCTCTCCGAACGGTTGCGGCGGATGGAATGCCGCTACTGTGGAACAGCGAACCCGGTTGGTAAGCCCCGCTGCCTGGCCTGCGGAGCGCCGCTTGGAGACACCCAGCCGCGCACCTGTAATAACTGCGGCTTTGTCGCTGCACCGGAAGATATCGCCTGCACCAACTGCAGTACGCCTTTAGACTAAAGGTTAAATTTTCCGCCAGTGATGCCCCGTCTCAGCAATGAATTCATCGAGACCCTCTGGCCCCCAACTCCCTGAGTGATACACTGGGAGTTTTTTTAGTTTCTCTTGTTCCCAGGCCTCAATGATATCGCTGGTAAATTTCCATGCGGTTTCGACTTCATCACTGCGGGTAAATAAGGTGGCATCGCCATTGAGGCTGTCCAACAGCAAACGCTCATAGGCTTCAGGCGGATTTGCACCAAATGACTCCGCATACGAAAATTCCAAATCAACAGGATGAATTTGATTGATTGGTCCCGGTTTTTTTGCGCTGATAGAAAGGGTGATCCCCTCTTCAGGCTGGATGTTCAGCACCAACGAATTAGGTGACTCCCCGGCCGTATTTTGCCAATCAAACATCGGAAGCGGCACCTGCTTGAATTGAATCGCAATTTCGGTGACTCTCTTTGGCATCCGTTTGCCGGAACGGATGAAGAATGGTACTCCTGCCCAGCGCCAGCTGGCAACCTCTAACCTGGCAGCGAGCAAGGTCTCGGTGGTTGAGTTGGGAGGAACATTTTCTTCTTTTTTATAGCCAACCACCGGCTGACCATCTATTTCCCCAGCAGTATACTGACCGCGGAAAGTATTAATCAATGCCTGTTCCCCTTTCAATGGCTGCAGCGCCTGGAGCACTTTCACTTTTTCATCGCGCACAGCAGTAGCGCTGAACGCCGTCGGTGCTTCCATCGCGGTGAGCGCAAGCAGTTGTAATATATGATTCTGAAACATATCGCGAATCACGCCAGCCTGGTCGTAATAGCCTGCCCGTGATCCAATCCCAACCGTTTCCGCGACACAGATCTGCACATTATCGATGTAATGCCGGTTCCACAGTGGCTCAAAGATCCCGTTGGCAAAACGGAATACCAGGATGTTCTGCACAGTTTCTTTCCCGAGGTAATGATCGATACGATAGACCTGTTCCTCATTAAAGACTTTGTGCACCTGCTGGTCTAGTTCCGTTGCGCTCTCCAAATCATGCCCATAGGGTTTTTCAATCACCGCCCGCTTCCATCCTTCCCCCGTGTTTGCCAGTTCAGCAATTCCAATATTTTCAACAATGGCTCCATAACTAGAAGGCGGGGTAGAAAAATAGAAAATCACGTGCTTGATCCCCCGCTCAGCAAGCGTGGTTTTCAGCTGCTGGTAGCCGCCGATTTCATCAAATGATGAACGGATGTAGATCATACAATCCAGCAGCCGATTGAGCACCTGTTCGTCTACAGGATGGGTGCGCGAGAACTCGGTAACGCCTGCGGCCATCTGCTTGCGAAGGAACTGATCATCCCACTCTCTGCGGGCAAAGCCAATGATCAGCAGTTCGTCAGGAAGTTGGTCTGCCAGGGCTAATTGATACAATGCCGGAATCAACTTCCGCTTTGCCAGATCCCCGGTCACTCCAAATATAACCATCGCAATGCATTCTTCTGGTTTTTCTGACTGCGGGAACATGTGATCCATACGATTTCTCCAGGTCCTACAAAATATTTATTGACTTAAGGTCAGAGATTCAATCCTTATCCCACAGCTATTCATTTTTTCTGATCTTGTCAAATCTTTCGCGGCGCTCATCCTGGCTCCACAACTCCATAAAGCGTGCCCGTTCTGCAAACCCGCGCTCCGTATGGCCTGCTTGCTCCCACGATAAAAATAACTCTTTGGTGGCTTTGATTGCCATCCAGCTGTTTTCAGTCACCTGGTTTGAAAAAGCTAGTACCTTTTGTTCAAAAGCATCTTCTGGAAATACCGCGTTGACCAGCCCGACCCGTAAAGCTTCCTCAGCATCAATCGCCTTCGCGGAAGAGATATATTCTAATCCATTACTGTAACCTACGAGATCAAACAAGCGGTGCGCCCCGCCCCACCCAGGGATCAAACCCAGGCTGGAGTGGACAAAACCAATCGTTGCCTGATCTGAGATAAATCTAAAATCGCAAGCCACGGCAATCTCCGCTCCCCCACCTCTCGCATGTCCGTCAATCATCGCGATGGTCAGAATCGGCAGGTTGCGCATTTCAGCCAGCGTTTTTCCCATTTCAACAGCAAGGCGTTTCCCATCTTCCTTGGTATCGAGAGAACTGACTAATCCAAGATCCGCGCCAGAGATAAATGCTTTCCCCGCCCCGCCAATCAACAGCACGCGGACCTCTTCGTCCGTTTTGAGGCGACGAATTACCTGGGAAAACTCTTCCATAGCCTGCCAATTCAATGCGTTACGCATTTCAGGCCGGTTGACGGTCAGCCGGGCAATCTGGGGAGTGATTTGTTCATAAATAATAAATTTCATCGATACCAGACCTTCTCTCGCTGTAGTTAGAAAAAACTCGCGGAAACCACACCCCACCTGGTTGCCCCGAGTTACTCTCTGCTAAATAATCGAACAAATTTTTATGCGGATGCTTTATACCTCAGCTTGTCGACGAGTCTCGACCGTCTCGAGAAGCGCATGGAAGGCATCACTGAAAGCCTGCACGCCAGCTTCTTCAAGCTCCTCAGTGACCTGGTCAATTGATACTCCGGCGGCTTCCAGATCAGCAAATACCTGACCAGCATCGGGGAGACCGGTTTCCAGGGAGAGCGCCACATTTCCATGATCATTGAACTGCACCAAAGTGTTTGGAGGAACCGTATTTACTGTATCTGGACCAATCAATTCATCAATATACAAAACGTCCGGGTAGTCCGGGTTTTTAGTGCTGGTTGAAGCCCAAAGTGGACGCTGGAGCTGAGCGCCTTTGGCTTTTAGTTCAGAAAACCGCTGGTCTTCGAAAACTGTTTTAAATTCCTGGTAGGCCAGTTTAGCGTTCGCCAGAGCGGCTTTACCGAAGAGCGATGCTGCCGCTGTTTGGTCGAGCTTTCCAGTTTTGATCTGGGCAGCCAATTTGTTATCGACATTGGTGTCCACCCGGGAAATAAAGAAAGAGGCAACCGAGGCAATCCCGTCAATTGGCTCACCAGCGGATAGGCGCTCCTCCAAGCCAGTTAAATAGGCATCCATGACTGCCTGGTAGCGCTCCAGGGAAAAGATTAAAGTCACGTTCACATTGATCCCAGCAGCAATTACTGCACTTACCGCGGGGATGCCTGCTTTAGTCGCCGGAATTTTGATCATCAAATTCGGACGATCAACTAAGGCCCATAATCGCTTGGCTTCTGAAATCGTCTCCGCCGTGTTATTCGCCAGGTCCGGGTTTACTTCCAGGCTGACGTAGCCATCAACCTTCTCGCTTTTAATGTAAAGCTCTTGGAATAGATCGGCGGCCTGCTGGATATCATCAACTGCCAGGGTTTCATAGATTTCAACCGCGTTCTTGCCTGCTTTGGCCAGGGGGATCAAGGCTGCATCATAGTCCTTCGACTTGCCGATAGCGTTGTGGAAAATGCTCGGGTTTGAGGTTACCCCATAAATTTCTCCATTTGCAACCATAGCGGCCATGTCGCCATTCTCCAGCAGCTTTCGTTGAATATTGTCATACCAAAGTGATTGGCCCAATTGAAAAGTTTTTGTTGAGTTATTGCTCATTGTAAGGTCTCCATTATGATCATCTTTATTTTCCGGTAAAGGTCACCGGTTGGTCTTTAAATCTTGATTTCATCACCGAAATTGCCTCGGGATTGCTGTCGATTAGCAAGAAGTTCCGGTTAAGTTCCAATGCCGCCGCACCTGTTGATCCACTCCCAGCAAAAAAATCAAGGACCATGTCACCAGGGCTTGATGATGCCGTGATGATCCTGCGCAGAATCCCCAGCGGTTTTTGAGTGGGATAACCGGTTTTTTCTTTTCCGGTTGGGCTGACGATCGTGTGCCACCAGGTATCTGTAGGCAGCTTACCTTTTTCAGCTTTTTCTTTACCGACCAAGCCAGGCGCCATATACGGAATCCGGTCAATGTCTTCAGTGTTGAAAATATATTTCTTGCGGTCTTTGACATACACGAGAATATTGTCATGCTTTGCAGGCCAGCGGTTCTTGGGACGTCCACCGTAATCGTAAGCCCAGATCACCTCGTTGAGAAAATTCTCGCGTCCAAATATCTGATCAAGTAGAATTTTACTGTAATGCACTTCTCGATAATCAATGTGGAAGTAGAATGTACCGCTGTCTGATAAAACCCGGTATCCCTCCTCCAACCGCGGGCTCAAAAATGCCAGATAATCATCAAATTGATCCGCATAGGCTTTGGTGCCAAGGATTGTGGAAGTATACCGGTTCCCCTGGAATCCAACCCGGTCGCCATCCCGATCTTTTTCAACCTGGATTTGGGTGCGGGCCTGCTTCTTCCCGGTGTTGAATGGCGGGTCGATGTAAATTAAGTCAGCAAAGCCATCAGGCAGCTGTTTAAGCGCCTCAAGATTATCCGCTAACTTAACCGTGCCCTTAATCGATTCGGGCATTATTTCCCAATCAACTTTAGCGTCTCGGCGACGACATTCTCAACCGTTAAGCCGTAATTCTCAAAGATTTGCTTGGCTGG
>JBDLJU010000222.1:0-5149 GCA_039714215.1 Chloroflexota bacterium
AGGTTTGGATAAAGTGGATGCCGGAGAGGTGGCTTTTACCAAGAAACATTGGATTTTGTACCTGCCGCGCAGCCGGAAGATATTAAAAGCGCTGTATAACTGGTTGTTTAAAGTGCTGTTCCTGCATGACAAATTAAAGTAGCTGGAGTCGAATTGAGCAAGGTGATTAGAGGAAATCAAGAATGACAAAGCGAGTATTTATCAGCGCCGATCACGGTCTGGCAATTGTATATTTCCTGCAGAGCGAGGTGGTCTCCACGTTGATTGATTCCGGCATCGAAGTCGTGCTGCTCACTGATGATGGACTGAAAGATAAGATCAGTGAGCGCTTCGGGCGACCAGGGCTGATCATTGAGGGGCTGCGCTTTGAGCAGGCGCGGGCATACCAGAACAGCTTCCGGCCTTCGGCACAGTGGTGGGTGGCTTTCCTGCGTCGGGTGGGCAGCTCAGGTAGGATCAACACTGAGGCGATGGACAGCCATATCCGCCAGGTGCAGGTTGAGGCTGAGGGTCTGCGGATTCCCCTGTTCCCCTTGATGCGGATGGTGGTCTGGTTGATGCGCCGTTCGAAATGGCTGCGGCAAATGGTGGTGGCATATCAGAATAAGTTCACCCCGAATATTTTCAGCGATTTGTTTGAGAAATACCAGCCCGGGCTGGTGATTGCCAGCACGTTTGGCTGGCGTCTAGATCGATATTTACTGCGAGAAGCAGCCGCGCATGGTATCCCCACCGCAGCGGCGATTGTGGGTTGGGATAACCCCAGCAGCTATGGGCTGTGGGGCGCGGAAATGGATTGGGTGACCTGCTGGTCTGAACTGCAGCGGGATGAGCTGGTTGATGGTGATGATTGGGACCCAGGCCAGGTGATGATTGGCGGGATTCCATCATACGATGGATATTTCAACCCGCGCTGGCTGGTTGGACGTGATGCGTAT
This sequence comes from Chloroflexota bacterium, assembly GCA_039714215.1. Taxonomy (GTDB): domain Bacteria; phylum Chloroflexota; class Anaerolineae; order Anaerolineales; family UBA11579; genus UBA11579. The sequence goes on from JBDLJU010000222.1 coordinate 939, forward strand.
TTTGAGATGCATGGATTGGACCCCGCCCGAAAATTGATCTCCTATGCGAGCAGTTTCATCACCTTTTCGCCGAATGTTCAAAATGTGGAGGCGCTGGCGCGCCTGGTGAGCGATGGTCAGCTTGCGGAACCATCCCAACTGCTGGTGCGTTTGCATCCCAACCACTTTATGGATGTACCCCGTTTTGCCGAAGAGCGCGAACAAATCTTTAAGTTGGCTGCGGAACTGCCCCATGTGCACGTGGTGGAGCCGGTTGCCCTCGGCGGAGAGCTAGGGCATTACTCTGGAGAAGATATGCCTGAGAAAGCCTCAATGATGGCCTATTCGGATGTGTTCGTGACGGTGTACTCCACAATGGTGGTGGAAGCAGCCACGATGGGGCGGCCGGTAGTGAGCGCTTGCATCGATTCGGTGCCGGGTTGGCCGCACCACTTCACCCTGCCGCTTTCTGAAATTGGCGATTGGCCGACACATGAACGCTTCCGCATGGCAAATGCCGGCAGGGTGGCATTGGATGAAAGCACCCTTTCTGAGCATATCAATTATTATTTGGTGAACCCAGAAGCGGAAGTTGAGAAGCGGAAGAAATTCATTGAAGACGAGTGCACCTTTGTGGACGGCAGCGCTGGTCAGCAGACTGCGAAGAATATCATGATGATGATGGAGAAAGGTAAATTCCAGGAAAGCCACGAGAGGAAGCACGGATGAAATTCCTAATTGCAGGATTAGGTTCGATTGGGCGCAGGCATTTGCGGCACCTGGTGGACTTGGGAGAGCAGGACATTTTGCTCTACCGCACACACCAGAGCACGCTGCCCGATGACGAACTGGCTGCTTACCCGGTTGAGACTGATCTGCAGACGGCTTTGGGGCACAAGCCGGATGCGGTGATCATTTCTAACCCAACTGCGCTGCACCTCGACGTGGCGATCCCGGCGGCAAAAGCAGGCTGCCATATTTTGCTGGAAAAACCGGTTTCGGATAGTATCGCGCGCCTAGATGAACTGCAAACGGCCGCAGCAGCCAGCGGAGCACAGATATTGGTTGGCTTCCAGTTCCGCTATCACCCTGGTTTGGAAAAGGCAGCCGAAATATTAGAAAACGGTAAGCTTGGCAAGCCTCTTTCTTTCCGGGCACACTGGGGAGAGTATCTGCCCGATTGGCATCCATGGGAAGATTTCCGGAAGAGCTACAGCGCTCGCAAAGATTTAGGCGGCGGGGTGATCCTCACCCTGACGCACGCACTGGATTACATGCACTGGCTGTTGGGGGAAGTAGCAAGTGTGTGGGCCTTCAGTGGTCAGTTGAGCAGCTTGGGTTTGGAAGTCGAAGATTCAGCTGAGATCGGGCTAAAATTTTCCAGTGGGGCGCTGGGCAGCGTGCACTTGAACTATACCCAGCAGCCGGCGCGGCATCAGCTTGAAATTGTTTGCGATCAGGGAACGATCAGCTGGGACAACGATGCAAATGCGCTGCAGGTGTATGCTGCGGAGCAGAAAGGATGGGAGACATTCCCCCTCCCGGATGGATTTGAGCGCGATTTTTTGTTCCGTTCACAAATGGCACATTTTTTACAGGTTGCGGCAGGAAAAACTGCACCGCGCTGCAGTCTTGATGATGGAATTTTGGCACTAAAATTAGCTCTGGCGGCAGATCAATCAGCACGGGAGGAATGCATTGTAAAGATGTAATTTTTGACCACGGCTAGAGGGGATCGTGGTATCATGTGGGGTCTGCAAATTTGCAGATAATAAAAATAAGTTAAATATCTCGGGCTTGACCTGAGGACATAATTAAGGAGTATTTTCGATGATAACTAAATCAACCAAAGAGGTGGTAATTTCCCCATACGGGGGAAAATTAGTAGACCTTGTGGCAACCGGAAAAGCACGCGAAGCGCTGCTAAAAGAAGCCGCTCAGCTGCCGTATATCCAGATTTCCGACCGGGCAGTACACGACCTTGAACTTTTAGCGACAGGTGGTTTTTCTCCGCTTGAGGGATTCATGAACGAAGCGGATTACCGCGGCGTATTGAGTGATATGCGTCTCGCAGATGGCACTTTATTCCCGCTGCCAATTACTTTACCGGTCGATGGGGACGATCTTCCTGAAGGTGCGAAAAAAATCGTGCTGCGCGACTCCCGCAACAACTTGCTGGCAGTCATGGATATTGAGGAAGCCTATAAATGGGACTGGAAGGAAGAGGCTGAAAAAGTATTGGGCAGTACAGATCCCCGTCACCCGCTGGTGGCTGAGATGGTGCGTTGGGGCGACACCAATATTGCTGGAAAGCTGCAGGTCGTCAACCTGCCAATCTATAACGATTTTGTGGAAATGCGCCGCACCCCGGCAGAAGTTCGCGCCCTGCTGAATGAGCTGGGTCATGAGAAAGTGGTTGCTTTCCAAACCCGCAACCCGATGCACCGCATTCATGAAGAACTGACCAAGCTGGCTGCTGAGCAGGTAGGCGGGGCGCTTCTGATCCACCCTGTAGTGGGGATGACCAAGCCGGGTGATGTTGACCACTACACCCGCTGCCGTGTGTATAAAGCATTATATGAAAACTATTACGACCAGGGCAAAACGGTGCTGAGCTTGCTGCCGCTGGCGATGCGGATGGCTGGCCCGCGTGAAGCAGTCTGGCATGCGATTGTACGCCGCAACTACGGCGCCAATCACTTCATTGTTGGCCGCGACCATGCCGGTCCGGGTAATGACGGCGACGGGAAACCGTTCTATGGACCTTACGATGCACAAGAGCTGCTGGTCAAACACGCTGATGAGATCGGCGTGAAGATGGTGCCGTTCAAGATGATGGTATATCTCTCGGAAGAGAACCGTTATGAACAGATTGATAAGGTTGCTGAAGGCACACCGACGATGTCAATATCTGGTACCCAGGTGCGCGAGGATTATCTGGCAACGGGTGAGCTGCTCCCCGAGTGGTTCACCCGTAAAGAAACCGCTGAAATATTGATGGAAGCCAATCCACCAATGCACCGCCGTGGATTCTGCCTGTGGTTCACCGGTTTGAGCGGGTCTGGCAAATCCACGATTGCACAGGCAGTCATCCCAATGCTGCTGGAGCGCGGCCGACAGCTGACGATTTTGGATGGCGATGTGGTCCGCACGCACCTGTCCAAGGGTTTGGGTTTCAGCAAAGAAGACCGTGATACCAATATTTTGCGGATCGGTTTTGTTGCAGGCGAGATTGCCCGTCACAATGGTACTGTGCTTTGTGCAGCAATCAGCCCGTATGCACAGACCCGTAATGAAGTCAAGAAAATCATTGGGCATGACCGCTTCATTGAGGTCTTTGTCGATACTCCCTTAGAAGTATGTGAAGAGCGAGATATCAAAGGACTGTATGCTAAAGCACGCGCTGGGGAGATCAAAGGTTTCACCGGGATTGATGATCCCTACGAAGCGCCGCGTGATCCTGAAGTGCGCTTGAGCACTGAAAATAAAACCCCTGAGGTGAATGCTCGTGAGCTGGTTGATTACTTGAGCCAGCAGGGCTTTGTCCGGGCGGAAGAGAAGTAATCAGTAATCGATACACCAGGAGCGGGGAAACTCGCTCCTGGTGTAATAAAGTGAGCGGCCGATGAGTAATCTTGCTGAAATGTTCGATTTATCAGGGCGAGCGGCACTGGTGACCGGCGGGGGCGGTTTGCTGGGAACGCAGTTCTGCCGGACGCTGGCTGCGGCTGGAGCAGCGGTGACTGTGGTAGATATTGATGGGGAAAACGCCAATCAACTGGCTGCTGAAATTACTGCGCAAGGGTTTCAGGCGCAGTCCGCTCCATGCGATATCACCGACCCAGAACAAGTTAAAGCTGCGGTTGAGAAAACCGTTAATCAGTACGGCAGCCTCGACATCTTGGTGAACAGTGCCGCACTCGACCCAAAATTTGACCCAGATAAGATCAGTGAACAAGCCAGCAACGCCTTCGAAGAGTATCCGTTGGCAGCCTGGCAGCAAGCCCTGGATGTGAATCTCACCGGAATGTTCCTGTGTTCTCAGGCTGCAGCCAGGGTGATGTTGACCCAGGGTAAGGGCGTGATGATCAATTTATGCTCAATGTATGGACTGGCGGGACCAGACCAACGTCTATACCAACGGGAAGGTCAGCCGCCGCAGTTCAAACCGGCAACCTATTCGGTGACTAAAGCTGGCGTGGTTGGATTTACCAAATACCTGGCAGCGTATT
>JBDLJU010000223.1:0-5118 GCA_039714215.1 Chloroflexota bacterium
GGTTACGTTGCCGACACCCCCGGGCTGAAGGCGCTGGCCTTGTGGGACATTGAACCGGAAGAGCTAGACGGCTACTTCCGCGAGATCGCCCCGTTGGTCCCCAATTGCAAGTACAGCAGCTGCACACACCTCGAAGAACCGGGCTGTGCAGTGGTTGACGCCGTGGAAAAGGGAAAGATCCATCCAGAACGCTACGAATCTTATATACGCCTCCGCTTCGGAGAAGAATAGAAATCCCAAGGAAGATACGCTCATGCATAAAAAATCACCGTTAATTCTTTTACTGGTATTAATCCTCTTATTGACCGCCTGCGGCACCAATGATACCGCCCCAAACGGGGAAAACAACACGCTCGCCCCGGGAGAGGATTCCGCGCAGCCGCTCGCTCCCACCCCAATCCCCACCTCATTGGTCGTCTGCCTCGGTGACCAGCCCAACACCCTTTACCCTTACGGCAGTCCCAACCAGGCAGCGGAGGAAGTGCTGCAGGCGATCTATGACGGCCCGATTGACAATCTCGGATACCAATACCAGCCTGTGATCCTTGAGGCAGTTCCCAGCATCGCAGAGCAGACCGCGCTGATCCAGACCGTGCAGGTTATCCCCGGAGATACCGTGGTCAACAACCAGGGTAACACCACTGCCCTTGCTTTAGGTGATTTTATCCGCCCCAGCGGATGTTTTAGCGCAGACTGTGCCGTAGCCTTCGATGGCAGCCCGGTCGAGATGGACCAGGTGGTGGCTCTTTTCACCCTGAAACAGGGAATCACCTGGTCGGACGGGGCACCCCTGACCGCCCAGGATTCAGTCTACGGATTCACCCTCAACGCTGACCCAAATACGCCGGCAGATAAATACCGCACCGAGCGCACCTTGAGCTACGAAGCCCTCGACGCCAATCTTATTAAGTGGACCGGGATTCCTGGTTTCATCGACCAGGGCTACCAGAATAATTTCTGGCATCCTGCCCCGCAGCACGCCTGGGGAGACCTGCCTGCGGCATCGCTTCCCACCACTGCTGAAGCCGCCTTCCAGCCGCTCAGCTTTGGACCGTTCGTGGTCACTGAATTTACCACGGACCAGATCGTATTGGATCGCAGCACAAAGTACACACGCGCCGCCGAAGGGCTGCCCCTGGTTGATCAGGTTATTTTCCGGGTGGTTGGGCAAGACCCCGATACCAATCTGGACATGCTCCGCACCGGGGAATGCGACCTGCTCGACCCAGGCGCCACGCAGGGAATGAACGTCACCCAGATCGCTGCCGCTGAAGCCGAAGGCCTGCAGACCTCGTGGACCAACGGCAGCGGCTGGCAGGCGCTCTATTTCGGGATTTCCCCGCAGAGCTACGACGACGGCTACAGCATGTGGGCCGCAGACCGGGCTGACTTTTTTGGCGACCCCCGCACCCGCCAGGCGGTGGCAATGTGCATTAACCGTCAGCAGATCGCTGCCCAGCTCACCCTGGAACAGGCCGAAGTGATGGACAGCTACGTCACTGATCAACATCCGCTCTACAACCCGGCGGTGAATACCTATGCCTATGACCCCGCCCAGGCTGCCCAACTGCTCGACGAAGCCGGCTGGCAGATCCCGGATGGCGGCGCAGTGCGCATCGCCCGAGGGATCCCTGACACGCACGATGGCACCCCATTTTCAATCGAATACCTGTATGCCGATCACCCGCAGAATGAAGTCATTGCCGGGTTGATTGCCCAGAACCTCGCAGACTGCGGGATCGAGGTTAAGCTGAGCGCAATGACCCCCGACGACCTGTTCGCGACTGGCGAGGACTCCCCGCTGTTCGGGCGCAACTTTGACCTTGCCCACTTCTCCTGGCAGGCATCCAGCACACCAGCCTGCCATTTGTTCTTCAGTGATGCGATCCCGGGTAATGACCTGGAGCTCTTCCCCTACAAATGGGGCGGCTGGAACGCAGCCGGTTGGAGCAATGCCGAGTTCGACGCTGCCTGCCGGGCTGCCCGTGGTGCCGCTCCCGGGCAGGAGAGCTACACCCAGAACCACGCCCTCGCCCAGCAGATCTTTGCAGAAGAGCTGCCGGTAATTCCGTTGTACGCCTACCAGCAGGTCGCAATCGGGCGCGCCGACCTGTGCGGCTTACAGTTAGACGCTACTGGCGGCCTGCTCTGGAACATTGAAAATATCGCCTACGGGGCAGACTGCCCGTAAGCGGGACAAACTCAAAATTAAAAATAAAAAGTTTGGGCAAGCCCAAACTTTTTTTCTTTTCTAATACCAATAAATCTTCTTGACCCAGTTTGAACAACTTCTATTTTCTTCATCACCCGGAAGCACTTCCCGCCCGCGCAGCAACAGCAGCGAACACAGGTGATCATGACGGTCTAAGGCGCGGCACTGATTTGGCGGCCTGCAAGAAATATTAGCTGCGCCTAGCCCTCGTGGTCGTGGTCATGTCCATGCCCATGTGCAACGCTCTCTGCACAGGGAGCGGCTTCTCTCAACCGGCCGGCGAAATAATTTTCTACGGTTGAGCGCACAGTCCCCACGGCTCCGGTTGCGACACCAATCTCAAATTCTTCAAAGAATTGAATTGCTCGCCCGCCCATTCCGCCGCTGAGCATCACATCTGCTTTTTGTTCTTTAATAAAACCGGGGACCTGCCCAACCTGGTGGCCGCTTACAAATGGGTTATCAATTATTTTTACCGATTGGATTTCTTTCTCGATGGTTTCGACGATGGCGAAATAGGGACAGCGTCCGAAGTGTTGGGCAACCTCGCTGTCTAAGCCGTTGCTGGTTTGGGCGGAAATTGCGATTCGCATTTTATGACTCCTTGGAATGATTGTTTATTTTTTTCAAAATTTCTTGCCAGATGCCAATCAGGGCAGCACTGGCGGGTGCATCTGCGTTATAGTTGATCACGGTCTGCCCCTGAACCATCGCTTCGGTTACGGCAGGGTCGAAAGGTATCCTGCCAATCACCTCGATTCCGTTCTGCTGACAAAATGCCTCAATACTGTCTGCCCCTTCGAGATAAATATCTGCTTTGTTGATGCAGACAAAAACAGGGACACTAAATTGCTTGGCGATGTCTAAAACTCGTTTCATATCGTGCACGCCAGCGGCAGTCGGCTCTGAGACAATCAGGGCCAGATCAGCACCTGAGATTGCCGAGATTACCGCGCATCCAATCCCTGGAGGGCCGTCAACCAGCGTCAGGTCAGCGCCGTCCTTGATCGCGTGCTGTTTGGCCTGCTCTTTGACCAGCGAGACCAGCTTCCCGGAGTTCTCTTGCGCCGGGGTTAAGGCGGCATGGAACAGCGGCCCGAACTTGCTGCCAGATTTGAACCACTGACCGGCGACTTCTGGTTCCATGCGGATCGTTTCGGCAGGGCATTGGTACACGCATGCGCCACAGCCCTCGCAGGCAATTGGGTCAATATGGAAACCTTCATCAGTTTCGATGACTGCATCGAATCGGCAAACCGACTTGCATGTGCCGCACTGCCCGCAGAGCTGAGGATCGATGATCGCAGTTTTGCCACCGATGAAAGTGTGCTTTTCCTGGATAACCGGTGCCAGAAGCAGCTCCAGGTTAGCGGCATCTACATCTGCATCGGCGAGCACCGTTCGGAGGGGATGTTCCCCACTTGAGGCCAATTGGGCTAAAGCAGCGGTCACACTGGTTTTCCCAGTCCCACCCTTTCCACTGAGGATCACAAGCTGTTTCATCGTGCCCCCTGGTTAGCTGGGATCAGCGTCAAAATGAGTTGGTATAGGTCCTGGAAATGCTGTAGATATTCGGGGTGGATCTCGACCAGGGTTTTACCCTGCGCAATCCCCGCCCCAATTTGACGCTCAAACGGAATTCGCATCAGGATCGGCAGCCCGCCCGCTTCACAATATTTTTCAACCCCATCGTCACCGATCCCATCTCGGTTCAGAATCACCCCGGCTGGGAGATCGAGTTCCTGCGTGAGCTGCAAGGCGAGCTTTAAGTCGTGAAGACCAAACGGGGTCGGTTCAGTCACCAGGATGACATAATCTGCCCCTCGCAGCGATTCGACCACCGGGCAGGAAGACCCAGGCGGAGAATCCAGGATCGTGATTTCTGATGCTGTCGGAGCTGCCCATTTTTTTAACTGTGAGATGACCGGCACTGCCAGCGGCTCACCAACGCTCAGCACGCCGTGGGCAAAGTTTATCCCTTGCATTGCAGGTCCGCTTTCCAATAAGCCCAGGGGTCTTGGAATTTCTGAAATGGCATGCTCTGGGCAGACCAGGGTACAGCTGCCGCATCCATGACAGAGCTTCGGAAAAACGAGCGGATCGCTGCCAAAGACAATAATCGCATTAAATTCACAGACCTTAGCACAACGTCCGCAGCCAGCACAAAGCTCGGTGTTCACCTCAGGAATCTGCAGGGTGACCTCTTTGCTCTGATCGAACGCTGGCTGCAAGAAGATATGTGCGTTGGGAGCCTCTACATCACAGTCCAGGCAAGATATCTTAGCGCCCTGTTCAGCAAGTGCAACAGCAAGGCTGGCGGCAATGGTGGTTTTCCCAGTGCCACCTTTTCCGCTGGCAACCGCAATCTTCATTTGAGTTGCTCCTTAATGAAGTTCCGGGCCAGAGGCTGCGTCCACTTCTTCCAGTTTATTTTCAATGAATTTTTCGAGCAGCTCTTCGGGTGTTCCGCTGTCTGCCTGGAAGGTTTTGATGCCGGCTGCTTCGAGCGCGGTGTAGGCATTCGGCCCATACCGGCCGGTGATCGTCGCGGCAACGCCGTTATCGGCGAGGAACTGGACGACTTTCGTGCCGGCTCCGCCGCGGGCTGATGCTGCCGGGTTCGGCTTGGTTTCCCAGGCTTGGGTGTCCGTATCGACAAAAACAAAATACTCGCAACGTCCAAAACGGGAGCTGAACTGCGAATTGAATTTTCCATCTGGTGAAGAAATTGCTAATTTCATGATGTGATCTCCTAAAATTTTCATTAGCTTATCGTGCTGCTTTGTTTCCTGCGCCAAGATTTGAAAAACTGATAATTTTCTCTTTGCAGCATTCAAAAACGTTATTGTTATTTCGTTCACAATCGTACCACTTAAGTTGACACAGGTCAACAAAAGTGGTACGAT
>JBDLJU010000224.1:0-5101 GCA_039714215.1 Chloroflexota bacterium
GAGATCATCACGATCACCCTGCAGCTATCCGCTCCTGGATCCTGGACGAATACCGCATACGCGGATGCCAGAGACCCAAGCGGTGCTCCAGTAGGTCCGCTCAATGACAGCGGTGATGTCACCGCCAGCGTGGTGGGCAGCTACTCGATCGCAAAGAGGCTGGTATCCACCGAGTTAGGGCTGCCGTTGAACAGCGGCAACCAGCAGGTCACGATTGGTGAACTGCTGACCTACGAGGTAATTGTTACCCTGCATGATGCCAGTGCAGACTACCTCAACGTGGTGATCATCGATTCCCTCGACCACGGGCTTGCCTTCCATTCATGCACCAGCATCACGCCCTCCTGGCAGTTGGCGATCGCCTGCGATACAGGAAATGGGTTACCCAACGCTGAACCGCCCGTTGGCACGCCAGCTGGTGAGGATGATGGCAGCACGATCTACTTCTACCTGGGAGACATCACCACGCCTGATTCAATTGACAACACGATTACACTAACCTACCAGGCCGTGGTGCTCAATATCGAAGATAACCAGAGCAATCCAACGACCCTGCTTAACAACCTGGCTGCATGGGGCACGACCAGCACAACGGATTCAGCAGATCCTGTTCAAATTGCCGAGCCGTTCCTGAACATTTCAAAAACCAGCAACAACTCCGTGGCCAATGCCGGAGAATTGATCTCATTCGATATCGAGATCTGGCACACCGCGGGGAGCAGCTCTCCAGCATATGATGTAATCCTGCATGATGTGATCCCCGCTGGATTGATCTACACGCCATCAACCAACCCCAACCACCGGCTGCAAAGCATCAGCGGCCCAGTGCCGACAGTCAGCTTTGCCGGTGGCGAAGTGCAGGCGTACTGGAGCGTGATCAACTTGACCGATGTCGCCGTGGTCAGATTGTGGGCCACAATCGATCCCTCAGTCTCACCTGGGACGGTGATCAACAACGTGGCATCCGCTGAGTGGTCCAGCTTGCCCGGCGACGAGCACTCGCCCCGCTCCGCCTCCAATGACTACTCTACCGAACGCTGGTACGACCCGGCTGATCCTTCAGATGTGAATATCTATGGGGGAATCACCTCCGCAGATGTGGTCACCGTCGGCGGGATTGCACTGCCAGACCAGCTGCCGCAAACCGGCTTTGCACCCGACCAGATCACCGAACTACCAGTTCAACCGGTGGAATACAGTGACTACAACGAAGGCTACTGGCTGGAAGTCCCCATCCTGGGGATCAACGCCCAGATCGCCGGGGTGCCTTTCGGTGAAGATGGCTGGGATACAACCTGGTTGTGGAACCAACTCGGATACCTGGAAGGGACTGCTTTCCCAACCTGGGAAGGCAACACCGCAATCACCGGGCACGTTTACCTGCCCGACGGCACGCCAGGCCCATTCGTTCGCCTTGGGCTGCTGCGCTTTGGCAACCAGATCATCTTACATGCCAATGGTTTGAAATACACCTACGAGGTACGGAGCAACAAAATAGTGTTCCCCGACAATACTTCAATCCTTGGTCACACAGATGAGGATTGGTTAACCCTGATCACCTGCAGCTACTTCAACCAGGATACCAATGAATACCGCTACCGCATTGCAGTGAAAGCGGTACTCGTCAGGATTGACTCTGAATAATTATTGAATCGAACTACGTTTGATCAAAAAAAACAGGAGAGCAGCCGCTCTCCTGTTTTTTCATATTCAAATCAAAAATGGTATTAGATAACGCCCAGCTCTTTCCCAACTTTTCCAAATATATCGAGTACCTGATCAAGCTGGTCGTCGGTGCGGGTTGCCATATAGCTGGTGCGCAGCAATAGACAGCCCTCTGGGGTAGCTGGAACTCCGTTACTTCAAGATTGGATCATTATCCGGGATTTCGGAAGCTGCGTTAACCAATATTTCATATCCCAACTCAATTAAATCGGTAATCTTGGCAGGATCAGGATTTCCATTCTCCAGATTTTTGACGCTCCGAATTAAAGAACCCCTAAACCCGCTCGCGCGATGCGCCCATTTCGAATCCGCCGAAAGGCGTTCCAACCGGTCCAGCAAGGTTTTCGCCTGCTGAGCCAGGTGATCCAAATCATAATCCATTGCAGCATTATACGTGAAATCACATCAAGATGCCAGGATTATATTTTTTTTACTTTTTTACAAAATAAAAGGTTTTGGTTTGCCAAAACCTTTTATCAAACCGAACTTCGTTCGGTCAATAAATGGCAAATCCTCAAAACCCCTAACCCCGCTGCAAGCTGGTGGGTATTATGGCAAAAGCAATAAAATCGCTAATTGGAAGTAATTATCTGTTGAAAAAAGGTGTGATATTATGATTCTATGATTGAGCCTGGATTACTCCGAGTTTTTCGCTATTTCAGCGGCGTGGCGGTGGTCTATTTCTCGATTTTGCTGTCCTACAGCGGAATCCAACAGGTCACGGCTGGGTTGACCTATCAGATTCAGGCATATCTTAACCTGGCTACCTATCTGGCATTATTTGGCTATCTTTCATGGTCGTGGCTGCGGAAGAAACTTAAGCAGCTTTATCTGCCCGTTGCCCTGGCCGGGGCGACCTTCATTCCCATTTTCAGCAACCTGGTTTACCTGGCAGACCCTGAAGCACAGGAAATGACCACATTGATCACTCGCAGCTGGCTGCTCGTGCCAATTCTGCTGGTCCCTTTTGCGCTGGCAGCCTGGCAGTACTCCTTCAAGTACGTGGTGCTGTTAATCGCGGTATCTACGCTGATCGAACTTTCAGTGCTGCTGCCGTTCATCGATGTGATCGATTACGACAGCGTAGTGATTTTAGGTGTGCCAATTGTGAGGGCTTTTGCCTTTGGGATGATTGGAAACATTGTCTCAATGTTAATCGACACCCAGCGGGAGCAGCGCCGGCAGATGCTGCGTGCTAACCTTCAGCTCAGCGAGTATGCCCTCGCCCTGGAGCACCTCACCGAAACCAGGGAGCGCAACCGCCTGGCGCGTGAACTGCATGACACCCTCGCCCATACCCTCAGCGGATTATCGGTTAACCTTGAAGCGATCAAAATCATGTTGAACGCCGATCAGGTGGAAATTTTCGGGATGATCGAGCATGCATTAGATAACACCCGCCAGGGACTGGATAATACCCGGCGGGCTTTAAAATCACTGCGCACCAAAGCGATTGAAGAGTTTGGCCTGGAAATTGCCCTGCAGAAGCTCTCCGAAACCTGCGCTGAGCGCGGCGGGTTTGTGGTCAAATCTTCCTTCCCTGAGGCATTCCCTGTTTTTTCTCCAGACGAAGAGCAGACGATTTACCGGATTGCGCAGGAAGCCTTTGAGAACATCGTGCAACATTCAAACGCCGGTGAAGTAGATTTTCAGCTCGCTGTGGAAAATGGAGAATTTAAGATGATCATCAAAGACAATGGGGGCGGATTTCCACCTGATGCCCTGCTGGCGGATGATATTTTCGGCGTTCGCGGGATGCAGGAGCGTGCGAAAATGGTCAAGGGCAGGCTTACGATTGAAAGTGCTCCAGAGCAAGGCACACAGGTTGAATATCTAGGCGAGGTAATCGATGATTAAAATCTTGATCTGTGACGACCAGCAAATCGTTCGCGAAGGATTGGAAAAAATATTATCAACCGACCCGGAACTGAAAGTAGTTGGCCTGGCCAGCGACGGGCTGAAAGCTTTGGCATTGATCCCAGACGTGGGACCTGATCTGGTATTGATGGACCTGAAAATGCCGAAGATGAACGGCACGATTGCCACCCGCAAGATCAAAGAAAAGTATCCAGAGATTGAAGTATTGATCCTCTCGACTTACGATGATGATGAGTGGGTTTTCGATGCCGTGCGCAGCGGCGCTGCCGGCTATCTGCTCAAAGACCTCTCCCCCGATAAGCTGATCGAATCAATCAAAGGCACCATCCGCGGGGAAGGATTCGTCGATCCCAAGATAACCAAGAAACTGCTCGCAGATATCGCCTCCCGTAAAGCAAAACCAAAAGATCAAATCCAATCCCAGCTCAGTGAGCGCGAGCACGACATTCTTGAACTGCTCACCAAAGGGCTTTCCAATGCGGATATTGCGGAAAATTTGATCCTCACTGAAGGCACAGTGCGCAACTATACCAGCGAGATCTTTAAAAAGCTCTCTGTCACCGACCGCACTCAGGCAGTCGTCGCCGCGATCAAGCACGGTTTGGTGGAGCTAGATTAAACACTTAGCTGGTAACCTGAGGATGCTCTCCCCGGTCCAGGCGGGCCAGGATTCGCATTCCCCCGAGCAGCACAGCAGCCAACCCCAATAAAATCAGTGCGGTGGTATAGGTCGCCCCGAGATCACGTTCCAGGGCGGTGAAAACCAGCAGCGACATCGTCTGGGTTGAGCCAGCCAGGTTGCCGGCGAAGAGGATCGTGGCGCCAAATTCACCTAATGCCCGGGCCCAGCTCAAGAGCAACCCGCTGATCATTGCCGGAGAGCTCATCGGCAGCATGATTTGGCGGAAGGTGACCCCCGCACTGGCGCCGTCAATTCTGGCGGCCTCTTCCAGCTCTGGGGGAAGTGAATTAAAACTGCTCTGGGCAGCCCGGATATAGAACGGGCTGGAGACAAACACCTGGGCAATCACCACTGCCGCGGGTGTAAAAGGCAGCTGGATCCCAAGGAAACTGAAAGCAGCCCCGAGCAGCCCGCTGCGCCCAAATGCAGAGAGCAGGGCCAAACCCGCGACCACCGGGGGCATCACAATCGGTAGTTCAACGAGGATTCCGAGAAATTTTATTCCCCGGTTTGTGGTCCTTGACAGCAAATAAGCCAGCGGGGTACCAAAGAGCACGATCACCAGCATACTGACCACGGTGGTGATCAAGGAGATGCTCAGCGAGGTAAGCAGGTCCGCATACCCAAAATTGGCCCCGCCTGAGGTCAATACCACCGCGCGCCAGATCAGGGCGATCAGCGGCATAATAAAGAGCAGCAGCATCAACGCGGAGAGCAGATGGATCGCCGCGGCGAAACCTTTACCACCGGTTGAAGATCGCGTTTTCTTTGAGAGTTGTGGTTGATTGACTGCCATATTATGTCCTGGTTATTCTC
>JBDLJU010000225.1:0-5095 GCA_039714215.1 Chloroflexota bacterium
GGATGGTTGAACTTGTAGAATTGCGAAGCAATTCTACAAGCGGTTCAGTTTCACCGAACCGCCCAAATCCGTCTCGCCCCTTTTGTGTAAACCAGGAGTTCGCCGTGTAGAATTGCGGAGCAATTCTACAAGCGGTTCGGTATTTTCGAACCGCCCAAATCCGTCTCGCCCCGACTGATAAAAATGACCAGAGCATTCGCTCTGGCCTTTTTTATTAAGTTAATCAGAAGCTTGAACGTGGAGAATTGCGGAGCAATTCTCTTAAACCAGCCGCCTTTGGCGGCTGGTCACTCTCGCCCCTTTTGTGTAAACCAGGAGTATGTCGTAGAGAATTGCGGAGCAATTCTCTTAAACCAGCCGCCAAAGGCGGCTGGTCACTCTCGCCTCGACAAATAAAGACTCTAAACCATGTGTTTAGGGCCTTTTTGGTTGGGAATTCAGGTTGTAAACCTCAGACTGTTTGGTCGGCGGTTCAATTCCTGTTTTTCCATTAATAGCCATCTTAGGTTTTCCAAGTAATCATTTAAGTAGGGATACCTAAAGTTTTCAATACCAGTAATGACGGGATGTATTAGATCAAAAAAGCCATAACCCACAGGAAGACCTGGGATCAGTACCCTAAAAGGGAATCAACAGATATTGATGACAACAATGTTCTACCGAATCTATTTAGAAATTCCCAGAAACCACTCGTAAAGGGAAGGGTCTCCGTATGCCAGGGGCCAAGTTTCTGCGTGGTCAGTGTCTGGATACAACGTGAATTTAATATCAGCACCGCAAGCTTCCAGTTCAGCTACAACTGCTTTATCCGAATCGGGGGAGATAGTTGTGTCTGCATCTCCGTGAAAGACCCAAATTGATAATTCTTTAAGAGTACAGATATTATCTGGAACTGGGGGATCCGAAAAAGAGACTCCCCCAGCAATTGGTGCAATTGCAGCAAAGCGATCAGGGTATTCGAGGGCATATTGCCATGTACCCAAAGCACCGAGACTCAGGCCAGTTAGATAATAGCGATTGGGATCAATTGAGAGTGTATTATTTAGATGATCCAATAGCTCATCCACAGGATTGATATATTTACCCCACCTTCCAGATGGTAGTTGAGGTGAGAGGACAACGAACTCAAAGTTCTGATTGTCCTCCAGGAAAGCAGGCAATCCTCCCTGTTTTATCAGTAAATCAAGATTTCCCCCGTAAGCGCCATAACCGTGAAAAAACACGATCAAGGGCCAGTTCTCTTTTTGATCATAGTTTTCAGGTATATACAAGAGGTATTTGATTTCTTCACCAGTGGTCGTTAGGTAAGAGTGTGCGTGCTGTCCGGACTCGATAGTGTCTTCAGATAGTGCTGGAAATGTCGTTGGCTCAATCGTGCTGGAGAGAACATTATCATTATCTTGCGGGGTTTCCATTGCTGGTGTAGAAGGTGGCGCAGGTTTACACGCTTGCATTGATAATGAAAGGAGAAATAGCATGCTAATGGAGCAGATACTTTTTTTCATGATTTGATACCTCTTTCTCGACATTTTCTACCTCCTATAATTTACGAGGCAATGACAGCCGGGTTAGACTTCGCTCGTGCAAGAGCTCACGGGGTTGATTTACGCTAAAAATATTTACCGAAGTATACCAAATTTATCCGAATATGTTTTGAGTTTTCTTGATTTAATAGATACATGGTAGCGAAACTGGAACTATATCCCCCGCCCCACCTACAACTATCACTTGAAGCGATAACGATCACTATCAAAAACACTTTGATTGCGTTTTAATACTTGGCAAGCCAAGCTTAAAGAAATTCATAAACATTTACAGGAATATTAGCAGATTAATAACACCATTTCTTAGCTTGCTAGCGCTTATGTTTTTGAAGTTAAGGACAGATGCAGGCGCAAGAATATATACTACACTGATATGTACCCCCCGCAGAATTACAGTTTACCTGGTTTAGCCCTACATCACAGGCCGATCTACTTGGAGCAGCCGGGGGTGGAGCATCTGGAGTATCTGGTGCGATGATACTCACCCAGCCATGGGTGTAGATGGGGTCAAGGCATTTGTTGGACCAGAGCTGAAATACTTGGGCAGTATCCATCATAGATTGTGGCAAATTATCAAAATTGCAATGGAGTTTACCGGGATATCCAGCAAAGAAGCAGTCTCCCGTAGAGGGGATGTTTCCCAATTGAGCGGTGTATATGTAAGGTTCAGGGTCATTTGGCATAGGAATTTCGACCCCGGGCCAGCCATCTGGGATATTTGGGGCTAAAGGACCAAGATCTTCTTGATCCGGCCATTCGATGTAAAGTGAAAGATTATAAATAGGGCCAGGTTGAAAATCGTGAAGAAATATTGACATTTTTTCATCTAAGTAAACGTCACAAGAGGTGCTTGGGACAGGAGTAGGTGTAAAGGTTAGTCTAGGATCTGGTGTGAAGGTTGGTATGGGTTCGCGTGTGAAGGTTGGTATGGGTTCGCGTGTGAATGTTGGTGTGGGTTCGGGTGTGAAGGTGGGGGTTGGTTCGGGTGTGAATGTTGGTGTGGGTTCGGGTGTGAATGTGGGGGTTGGTGTAGCGTAGGGAAGCCCGATTAAATCTCCTTCTTCGAGTGGGATAAAGGGGATGTCCAGTCCAACTACGGCATAAAAATTAGGGCCTTGTGAACATCCCCACATGGAGGGATAATCTTCGACATTTTCTACGTCGATTGTATGCACATCATTAAAATTACCCACGCTGTATCCTTCGGGGATTTGTTTTACAGACACTTGATATACTTGGTCTTTCTCCTCATATGTGGCTGTGGTAGGATCCACCTCTATTTTGGCAGCAATTCTCAAATCATACTGACCATTACCATTCTGATGCGGCTGGACTATTTCGCCATG
Organism: Chloroflexota bacterium; assembly: GCA_039714215.1. Lineage (GTDB taxonomy): Bacteria > Chloroflexota > Anaerolineae > Anaerolineales > UBA11579 > UBA11579. The sequence continues at coordinate 2,891 of JBDLJU010000225.1, forward strand.
TTGATAATATGGATCCATATCAGACGAAATTAATTTCGCAGTCACCGAGTAATCGAAGAGAACCCTTTCCCCAACATCCTTAACTCCATCTTTATTAAGATCCACGAAGCCATACCCGATAATTCTAGTTTCTATAGCATGGGTACTGCAGCTCGTAAAAAGAATTGTCCAGACCGCAGTCCAGATGATCGCCCGAATTTTGCTTTTACTTATTGCACTCATTTAATCTCCCATTCATCACATTAACCACCTTAACAATTGTATAGATTTTTTTCACAAATGTAAATGCCCCGCCCCCCCCGTAATATTAAAGTTTAAAATGTCACACTCCTTGAGAAACTACGGAGGTGAGATAAATTACGATTAGCATCTTCGCTTGTGGACTGCTGCCCCCTAACCTCAAGTGTTTGTATTTTAATCTAAAAAAATGCTGTAATGTTAGGATTTAGACCTCTGACGCGGGGATCGTAGGAATTAAACGTAGAGAATTGCGGAGCAATTCTCTTAAACCAGCCGCCAAAGGCGGCTGGTCCCTCTCGTCTCATTTGTGTAAACCAGGAGTTCGCCGTAGAGAATTGCGGAGCAATTCTCCAAGCGGTTCAGCTTCACCGAACCGCCCGAATCCCCATACTTTCTAGTAGTCACAAATGCTTGAATTCGGCAATATAATAATAATTATCATTATCCATAATTTGCCAGCAGGCCTTTGAAACAAACGATCCTGGAACCGCAATCACAATTTAGGAGTGTGCGCTAAAATGGAAAATCCACGTCAAGAAATAAAAGAATCAGAAACCGCCTTTTTTTCTGCATTAAGAAGAGCAATCGCAAACAAGGATTATAAAAGTCGTCGGCTCGGTCCCGATGATTTGGCTGAATATTTCCTTCCCCCATATTTCAGGTTTTTCCTTAGATTCAAAAAGGTTAGGGAAAACACCAAAGAGAAGCTTGATGGATTTTTACCTGGGCTGACAGAATTTGTGATTGCACGCACCAGCTATTTTGATGATCTCTTTGTTGATGCATTAGAAAAGAATTTTCAACAAATTGTGTTTTTAGGTGCAGGATATGATTCAAGGGCATATCGTTTTGAAGCACTGGCTAAAGAAACAAAAATTTATGAGTTAGATGCAGCGCCAACTCAAAACAGGAAAAATGCCTGCTTGAAGAAAGCCAAAATTCAGGTTTCGCCCAACGTGATTTTTGTGCCAATTGATTTCAATATTAATTCGTTAAAGAACACTCTAAATGATGCCGGTTATCAAGATAATCAGAGAACACTTTTTATTTGGGAAGGAGTTAGCTATTATCTGGAGTCGGAATCTGTCGATGCAACATTGGCATTTGTAAGTCAGAATTCACATCACGAAAGTTTAATTGCATTTGATTACACCATTTCAGTAACCGAAAACACCCTGAATGATCATTATGGAGTCAAAGAATTTTCTCAAACGATGAAGGAACACCATCCAAATGAAGAACTACTTTTTTCTATCGAAAAAGGTCAAATTATCACCTATTTAGAAAAACGAGGGCTGAAGGTATTGGAACATTTAGACAATCATGAGATTGAGAAGCGTTTCTTACTTGATGATCAAGGGGATTTGATTGGTCATATGACAGGACATTTTTGTTTTGTCCTGGCTTCACCGGTCAGAAAATAAAATATCAAAGGAAAAACAGGATACTTACCTCCGTCGATTGTCGTCACAATCATCCCAGGGATCGCGTCCCCTGCGGCGACGGGCTGACCAGTCCGCAGGTTGGGGAAGATCATGTTGGCAGGTCAAATCTGCAGCAAGTTTTGGTCGAACCAGACATCTTCATAGTCCGGAGCAATCAGAAATCGCCAGCCAGGTGGAAGCCCCAGGTAGGGAATGATGGCAGGGCACCATTCGTTTAAATGGTCTACGTGTAGAGCTTTGAATGAAACAATTTCCTCAAGTTGTTCACCTCTCCCGGCCCAAACATACCAGCCGGTGGTGTCTTTTTCAGGAGGGTGTCTTAATCCATTTATTGGAAAAACACCATCTTTAACGTTCACATGTATTCCTAGCTTCATATTGTCAGGGGAAGCAAAGAATTCCACTCCGAATTTCTTACATATTTTTCGCTGTTGGTATTTAGCCTTATTTCTCATCAATATCCTTCCTGCATTCATTATTCTAATCCCAAAACAAGGTATTTTTCATAAATTTTGAAAAT
>JBDLJU010000226.1:0-5045 GCA_039714215.1 Chloroflexota bacterium
CTGCGCCTCGCCAGCGAGGTTGTTTAACTCCAACGGATCTTCAAGGCGGTTGAATAGGAAATCGACTTCATCTTCAATCACGGTGAGCTTCCATTCACGCGTGATAATTCCTTTAGTAAGTCGGAGATTATCAGTTTTCCAGATTTCAAAAATGAACTCCTCCCTCCAATTCACATCGTCACCGAAGATCAGGGGTAGTAAACTAACCCCATCAATACCTTCCGGCGAACCAAGCCCTGCGATTTCAGTGAACGTGGGCGCGAGGTCTACCAGTAAACCATACTCTTCAACAATTCGAGGGGAAGTTGACATTCCCGGGAAACGGACCACGAAAGGAACTCGTAAGGACTCATCATAAAAGGTGCTCTTTACCATGGCAAGCGCATGTTCTCCCCACAGGTAGCCATGATCTGATGTAAATACAATTAATGTGGTATTTAACTCCCCACTTTCCTCCAGGGCTGAAACTATCGATGCAACAGCATCATCCACTGCAAGCAGGCTGTTTAATTGGGAAATACGAAAATCATCATTCTCAGCAAGCAAAGCCGGGTCAATGGCTTTATCATCGGGGGTTTCTGGCACATTGAAGCTTTCTGGACGCCACAGGGTAATATCATTATAAAAGCCTTCATGTCGAGGCGCAGGAACTGCGGGAAAATGAGGTGCAGGTGGAGAAAAAAACAAGAAGAATGGTTGTTCACCCGCTGAATCTTGGATAAATTTCACAGCTCGTTGTGCCATTAAATCAGTTCCGTAATCTTCTGGTGCGCCGCCCACAATGATATTTTTACCATTTTCATACATGGTGTAATTAAAATAGCGGCCAGAAATATTTTCTTCAGAATCATCATTTTTTTGGATCAGCCAATAATCCCATCCGGGGGGTGTATACCAGTCATTTTCATTCGGTTTATAGCCATTCAAATATTTTCCAATCAGCCCAGTGGTGTAGCCAGCATCCTGCAGCCAGAGGTTGACCGAAAACGAATCATCGAATGCAAAAAAGCCGCCGAAGGGTCCATCGTTTTGCAGCATACCATTGTTGTGCGCATACATCCCGGTGAAGATATTTGCACGGCTTGGGGCGCAGTGGGGCGTGGTAGCGAAAGCGTTTGTAAAATTGATTCCCTGGTCAACCAACAATTCCTGGACATTCGGCATATATTGGAGCGTATCGTATCGCTGATCATCTGTCAAAATTAAGATTATGTTGTATTGCGGAAGATCATACTGCGGGGTTGAGTACCCGGTTAAAATATTTTTTGGAACTGTGATTTCCGGCAGTGGATCTTTATCAAATAAAGAACAAGATGCCAGGAAAACAGCCATGATTAACACGGTCATTATTCTATGAAGTATTCGCATTAATTCCCTTTGACTTGCCTGTCAGTAACTTAACTAAATATCTCAAGATTATAATGGATTTTTTTATCTGACCGTGTGATCCGGGACAACCTCATTTGAATCCGAGTACGCTTGGTGGTAGAATCAAATCAGACCTATATCCACCAAATATTGGAGTTTGAGATGAGTAAAGAAAAAAAAGACGTTGCCAGCTTTAAAGTAAAAGCTGGATTAGCCCAAATGCTCAAAGGCGGCGTGATCATGGACGTGGTCACTGCTGAGCACGCAAAAATTGCTGAAGATGCCGGCGCTGTAGCAGTGATGGCGCTTGAGCGCGTTCCCGCAGATATACGCGCCGACGGCGGCGTTGCCCGAATGAGCGACCCTGAATTGATCTACCAGATTATGGAGACGGTCAGCATCCCGGTGATGGCCAAAGTGCGTATCGGGCATTTTGTTGAAGCCCAAATCCTTGAATCGATGGGGGTGGACTACATTGACGAATCTGAGGTGCTGACCCCCGCTGACGAAGCCCACCACATTAACAAACACGATTTCAAAATTCCGTTTGTGTGCGGCTGCCGCAACCTGGGTGAAGCGCTGCGCCGCGTGTCTGAAGGGGCAGCAATGATCCGCACCAAAGGCGAAGCTGGTACCGGTGACGTGATTGAGGCAGTGCGCCATGCCCGCTCGGTGATGGGCGACATCCGCCGCTTGCAGACCATGGCAGAAGAAGAGCTGTTTGCCTTTGCTAAAGACATTAGGGCGCCCTATGAGCTGGTTAAACAAACCCGAGACCTGGGCCGCTTGCCGGTGGTTAATTTTGCCGCCGGCGGGATTGCGACACCTGCCGATTCCGGGTTGATGATGCAGCTTGGCGTCGATGGCGTATTTGTCGGCTCTGGGATTTTCAAGTCTGGTGACCCGGCCAAGCGCGCCGTTGCGATCGTCAAAGCAACTACCCATTACAACAATCCGGAAATCCTGGCTGAAGTCAGCCGCAACCTGGGCGAGCCGATGGTCGGCCGCCAGGTGACCGATCTCTCTGAAGAGGAGCGGCTCGCAGGCCGCGGCTGGTAGACCCCAACGGGGTTTTAACCAATATGCTGATCGGTGTGCTGGCTTTACAAGGCGACTTTGCCGAACATATAAAAGTGCTCACCCGCCTTGGTGTGGAGAGCCGTGAAGTACGCCTGCCTGAAGAGCTGGAAGGGCTGGACGGGCTGATCATCCCCGGCGGCGAATCGACCACGATTGGCAAGCTGGCGGTGGCGTATGGTCTGCTGGTGCCGCTGCAAGCATTCGGCAAGAGCAAGCCGGTGTGGGGTACCTGCGCTGGGGCAATCTTTCTATCAAAGGATGCCACCCGTGGAAAGAACGGCCAACCGCTGCTGGGATTGATGGAAATCTCAATTCAGCGGAATGCCTTCGGCAGGCAGGTCGATAGTTTTGAAACTGAGCTGGATGTGCCAGCACTGGCGAAAGTATCGAAAGACAATCCTCCATTTAGTGCGGTGTTCATCCGGGCACCGCTGATTGAATCGGTGAACACAGACGTAGTAGAGGTTTTGGCGAAAGTTGATGACGGCTTGATCGTCGCCGCTCAGCAGGGAAAACTGCTGGCAACCTCCTTCCACCCGGAATTAAATGATGACGACCGCTTCCACCAGTATTTCCTCACGCTGGTGGACAGCTGAGCCAAAAACAAATGATCCGACCATTTGAACTCAAAGATTTGCCCTTGCTCCATCGCTATCGCGAGCGGGGCATTTTTTTAAATAACCCCTCAACGCTGACCTGGGGACCGATGATGGTGCCGGTTCGCGCAGTGCTTTCGCCGGTTTCAAATGCGGTGGGGATCTATACTGCCGTCTCAACCGATGAAACCGGAGAGGATCAAATCATCGGGCAGGTGCGTCATTTCCCCGGCCGCGAGGATGCCCGTTTTACCTTCCTCGCCCCAGCGCTGCAGATTGATCCAGGCGGTTTCCAGGTGGTGGTTGAATACCTCGTCACCAGATTGGGTGAGCACCAGGCGCAGAACCTGATCGCCGAGGTAGAAGAGAGCTCCGATTGTTTTGAATTACTCCGGCGGGCGGGGTTCAGCATTTATGCCCGCCAGCATATCTGGAAAATTACCAGCCTCCCCCGAGAGAAGAAGCGAAGATTTAATTGGCAGGCGATTACTTCGCTGGATGAAATCAACGCCCGCAATTTGTACCACGCGGTCGTCCCCACGATGGTGCAGCAGGTGGAGACCAACCCGTGGGAGGAACTGAACGGCTGGGTGCTGTATCAAGATGGCGAGCTGCGGGCGTATACCTATGTCAGCTCAGGCCCCCGGGGAATCTGGGTGCAGCCCTACATCGACAGCGAGATCGCCGAATTTTCAGACGAGCTGACCAAGTTGTTGGCGCACCTGCGGCCCAGGGAACGGCGACCGGTGTATGTCTGTTTGCGCTCGTACCAGGGCGGGATTGCCCCACACCTGGAAGCGCTGGGCGGGGAGATGTCTGGCTCGCAGGCGGTGATGGTGCGGCGTTTAACTGCAGCAGTGAAAAAACCAGAAATTGCGCGATTACCGGCGATCAACGGCAAAGCCGAAGCGAGTACGCCGTACAATCATGCTTCGGATGAGGGGATGCCTTGAGGGTTGAATTGTGGAGCAGCAAGCAGCACCCCCTTCGTTGGAGGAAGGGAATGGTTTCTCACACGTAGATAATATTTGCCCTGGCGTCGAGGCTTTAGCCGGGTATCCTAATTATTCCCTATAAACTTGACCGTTAGCACAGAGTTGGTTATACTTCTCTGACCCTCGCCAGAGTGGCGGAACTGGCAGACGCGCTCGACTCAAACTCGAGTGTCCGCAAGGACTTGTGGGTTCGATTCCCACCTCTGGCACACCTAAGACCTGAACCGAACCAAGTGACCTGGTTCGGTTTTGTCTATGTTGAGGTTTGATACGAAAGAGAAAGAGAAAAGACTGTTGCTAAGAACAGATAATTTATAGAAGCTTTATGTTGAAACAGAATATTTTCAATACATTAAGATAGGTTACCATTGGAGTTAGAAAAAACGCGGTATCCTATACATTTGACCAAAAAAAACGAGTAGGAAGAAAATGAGCCTGATAAACCAAAAAATCGAACGCGCTTTCAGTTTAACCCAAGATCTGGCCGCCCATCTCGATGAAGTTCACCTGGAATTAGATTTACTCGATATCCCCTCCAATAAAATTGGAGAACAGTTATGGTGTATGATTGGTGCCCGTGAAAGCTATTTAAAAGCAATCAAAAATGAGAAATGGATGAGTTTTTCTTGCTCTTTGAAGGATTCAATTTCAAAATCAGCGATGCTTGCAGCACTCACACAATCACAGCAAGCCACAATCGAATTCATCACCAGCACAACCCTGAGTGATACGCAAACTAACTTCTTGTTAGACCTACTCGAACACGAAATTCAACATCACGGTCAGTTAATCCGGTATATTTATGGAAATAAGCTGGATTTTCCAAAAAGTTGGAATGAGCGCTATACTGTTTAGCTGTATCTCCCCTTAAATCTAGGGAAGGGAGCGGTTTGGAACAGATCCCAGGTGGGGCATATCAAAACAGCCCTATTCAAGGCTGTTTTAATTTAAGAGAATCGCTAAGCGATTCTCCGCACGGTGAACCGAACCAAGATGATCTGGTTCG
>JBDLJU010000227.1:0-4998 GCA_039714215.1 Chloroflexota bacterium
GGCGCGTGCTATTCAGCTTGCACTGTAGTAGGAACCAATAAATCTTATATTGGACCGCATGCACTTTTGAAGAGCTTCTTGAGAATTTTGGATCCGCGGGATGCTGGCGCTGCTGAGCGCCTTGAAGAGGTCGGTACCGATGAAGGCGTTTATCGCTGCCATACAATCTTCAACTGCATTGATGCCTGCCCTAAAGGGTTAGACCCCACCAAGGCAATCGAAACACTGCGCGGGCTAGCGACCAAACGCCTCGAAGTTGAAGAGAAAAAACTGAAACGGCAGATCACCTTGACGCACACGGTCAAGTCGGCTGCGGCGGAGGATTAATCTATGTATAAAACAACTGGATTTATTAGTTTTCTGCTGCGGCGGGTTACCGGTGTGGCATTGGTCTTGTATCTCTTCACTCATATCTGGGTGATTGGTGGCGCAGTTACTGGAGAAGCCACATTTAATACGCGGATGGTTTTCTTGACTTCTCCGCTGTTTAAATTCCTGGAGATAGGGCTGCTGGCGGCAGTGTTCTATCATGGCTTTGACGGCCTGCGCCTGCTGCTGATCAACTGGTTCAAGATTACGGATAAGCGCAAAAGCATGTTCGCTGCTGCTTTTGTGCTGGCAGCCCTGATGGTGGCTGCCGGGGGCACCCTGATCATTCTTGAACTCATCCACTTGGGCGGGTAGGAGACGAAGATGAAAATATTTCAAGTTCAACGAATCACTGCTGTTGCGCTGCTGCTGTTTATGTTCATGCATATCATCGTGATGCATTACCCGCCGCGCGAGATGGAATACTCTAATATCGTGTATTTGATGCAGTTCCCGGGGATGAAGGTAATTGAGAGCCTGTTCCTGTTGTCTGTATTGTTACACGCCCTTACTGGCAGCTATGTGGTCCTCACTGACTACCAGGCGCTTTCCAGGCTGCGGAAAGTATTTGTGATTGTACTGACCCTGGCTGGGATCGCAGCTTTCTACTGGGGCGCTCTGACAATCTGGACTTGGTAGCGATAGCGCCAAGGATAATTGGAGGTACGATGAGAGACCTTACCAAAGATTTCTTAGAGTTGGTCCGTTTAGCGGCGACAAGCCTGCCGCCAGATGTGGAAGCATCTCTAAGAGAAGCAAAGAAGAACGAAGAAAAAGGTTCAGCAGCGGAAGGTGCGCTGGATACGATCCTTAAAAATGTTGAAATGGCCCGGGAAAAATCTACCCCAATCTGCCAGGATACTGGCACCCCGATCTTTTATGTTGAATATCCCGAAGGGTGGAGCACCCGAAAGCTGCGGGTTCAAATCCGGGAAGCGGTTGCTGAAGCCACTGTGCAGTCCTTTTTGCGTCCCAACGCGGTGGATTCGATCACTGGGAAAAATACCGGCGATAATCTTGGCGACGAGCACTATCCAACAATTCATTTCGAAGAAGTTGATGGTGACACGCTGACTGTTGATTTGATGCTCAAAGGCGGTGGGTGTGAGAACGTTGGCTCGCAGTATAAATTACCTGACAGCAAGCTAGGCGCGGGAAGAGATTTGGAGGGTGTGCGCAAGGTTGCGCTGGATGCGGTTTATCAAGCCCAAGGCAAGGGCTGCGCCCCTGGAATTTTGGGGATTGCGATCGGCGGCGACCGCGGCTCATCCTACCTGGCATCCAAAGAAGTGCTGCTCCGTAAAATGGATGACAGCAATGCGGATGAGCAGCTGGCTGAACTGGAAGATACGCTCTATGAGCAAGCCAACGAGATGGGTGTTGGGCCGATGGGCTTTGGCGGCAAAACCACGGTTCTAGGTGTTAAGGCAAAAGCCACCCACCGTTTGCCAGCCAGCTTTTTTGTCTCAGTGTCGTATATGTGCTGGGCATACCGCCGCCGCAAGATGGTCGTCGCTGGCGATCAGGTCAGCTACGAATAGGAGGTCGAGAGATGAAGAAACTAACCATGCCAATTTCGGATGAGCAGATCAGAGACCTAAAAACTGGGGATACCGTCTACCTTTCCGGCATCATGCTGACTGGACGAGACGCGGTTCACAAATGGATGATTGATACATTTATCGAAAAAAACTGTACCCCTGAAGGCGATGACCAGGCAGTCTATGATGCGATTAAACCGCAGTTGGAAGGCGGCGTGATCTACCATTGCGGTCCGGTCGTTTCTGGGCTGGATACCGGTGACTACAAATTTGTTGCCGCTGGTCCGACGACCAGCATTCGAGAGGAACCTTACCAGGGGCGCGTGATGGAGCATTTCAACATCAAGGGCGTGATTGGCAAAGGCGGGATGGGGGCCAAGACGCTGCAAGCCTGCAAGGATGTCCCTGGTGTGTATTTCCATGCGATTGGCGGAGCAGCAACTCTGATTGCCCAATCAGTAAAGAAGGTTCTTGGTGTGCATAAGATGGACTTTGGGGTGCCTGAAGCAATCTGGGTGCTCGAGGTTGAAGATTTCCCGGTAGTCGTGACAATGGATAGCCACGGGGAAAGCATCCATGCCGAGATTGATGAGCAATCCAAAAAGGTATTTGAAAAATTGGTTGGATGAGCCTTGAATATCATAACAACTTTTTTGAGGCTGGCTGTTTTTGCCAGCCTCTTTTTGATCAAAAAGATAAATTAATTTGCATGAGAATAAGATATGAGGTAGATTCATTAATATAGATTGATTATTTATAGGAGAAGATGATGAAAAACGAATGGGCAGCCGAAAGAAAACAACTGATTGATATTGCCATGGGGCGTAAAAAAGCAGATTTGGTGATAAAAAATGGACAATGGGTCAATGTGCAGTCCGGAGAAATCTTGCCTGGCATGGATATCGCCATTGGTGGAGAGAGGATTGCGTATGTTGGCGAGGATGCTTCGCATACCATTGGGAAAAATACCACCGTGATCGAGGCCAATGGAAAATTCTTGGTGCCTGGTTTGCTGGATGCCCACATGCACGTCGAATCTGGAATGATCACGGTGACTGAGTTTGTGCGGGCGGTGCTGCCTCGCGGGACCACCGGAATGTTTATCGATCCGCATGAAATTGCCAACGTATTTGGTTTAAAAGGTGTTCGGCTGATGGCAGATGAGGCTGCTGAACAGCCGATCCATGTCTGGGTCCAGATGCCCTCGTGTGTGCCTTCCGCTCCCGGATTAGAGACTCCTGGATCAAGCATTGGCCCTGAAGAAGTAGCGGAAGCAATGGAATGGGACGGGATCATTGGGCTTGGCGAGATGATGAATTTTCCAGGTGTATTCAACAGCGACGCAAAGATGCTGGCAGAAATGGCCGCGACTGCGGATGCGGGGCATGTGATTGGCGGTCACTATGCTTCACTGGATCTCGGCCTGCCATTTCACGGCTACGCTGCGGGCGGTCCTGCCGATGATCATGAAGGAACCCGTGTTGAAGACGCGATCGCCCGGGTACGGCAAGGGATGAAGGTGATGATGCGGTTGGGATCTGCCTGGCACGATGTCGCCACGCAGGTGCGGGCGGTGCTGGACCACGGCCTGGATTCACGGCATTTCATCTTGTGTACAGACGATTCTCACTCCGAAACGCTGGTCAATGATGGCCACATGGACCGGGTTGTTCGGCATGCGATTGAACAGGGACTGGCGCCAATCAAAGCAATCCAAATGGCAACACTGAACACCGCTGAGCATTTTGGCGTGTCTGCCGATATGGGGATGATCGCTCCTGGAAGATATGGGGATATAAATCTGGTCAGTGATTTGGCCGCATTTGAGATTGAATCGGTGATTGCGAAAGGTAAGTTGGCTGCTGAAAAAGGTCAGCTGATGATCGATTTACCTGAGTATTCCTATCCTGATTGGGCGACAGAATCAGTGAAGCTGGGACACCAGCTCACCCCAGAAGACTTTCTTTTATCCGCCCCAATTGAAAATGGGACAGTCACAGCGAACGTGATTGGTGTGATCGAGAACCAGGCACCGACGAAACACCTGCATAAAAAGGTCGATGTAGATTCAGGGCAGGTGCGTGTAGACGTGAAAAATGATCTTGCCAAGATCGCTTTGGTAGAGCGCCATCAAGGCACCGGGGGGGTACAAATGGGGCTCGTATCCGGCTTCGGGTTCTCAGAACCATGTGGGATTGCCACCACAGTTGCGCATGACAGTCATCATATGATTGTGGTAGGGACCAATGAAGAAGATATGGCCCAGGCGGCAAATCTTCTGGCTGAAAAGGGCGGCGGTCAGGTGGTGGTGTGCGCGGGAGAAGTGATTGGTATGGTAGAATTGCCTATCGCCGGGTTGATGTCGAATCAGAAGGCTGAAATCGTAGCGGAAAAAGCTGCTACAGTGCTGCAGGGGTTCATTGAATGTGGGTGTACGATAAATAACCCCAACATGCAGCTAAGTTTACTTGCTTTAGTAGTTATTCCAGAGCTGCGCATTTCAGATTTAGGTCTGGTAGATGTGACGAAGTTTGATTTTGTCCCCGTGCTTGAAAGTTGATTTAATGATTAGAAGATGGAGGATGTATGTCGGCTGATGAACTTATGATCAATGTCCCAATAGTTGAAAAGGCGCTAGAAATCTTTTCAACTCTGACAGTAATTAGACCAGAAAAATCATTTAGTTTTATCCTCACTGAAGAAGGCCTCGAGGCGATACAAGAGGCTGGAAAATTGGCGGAGTGGGGAATCGGGGGTAATAAACCAAAGCTTAAAATTGCTGCGCTGGAATGTTTGGCATTGATTGGATCAGGAGAACCAGGTGATCCGGTAAACGTTAATTTCACCGAATACGAGTTGAAGTCTTGTGCGGAAATATTGTCAGTCATCGAGCGAGCGCTCACAAATCACGAAGACGGTTTACTTAAAAAGTAAATTAACAAAATAAACCAAAAGCTCTGCAGATCATGCGGAGCTTTTTTATTTTAATTGAACGAGGTTCGATTTTTAAATATCGAGCAGCCTGCTGCCCGGAATTGAATTTATAGAAGGGTTAGGATTTCCCTGAAATTTCATGATTTTGCTGCGC
>JBDLJU010000228.1:0-4975 GCA_039714215.1 Chloroflexota bacterium
ATGCGCCATTTCAGTGATCTGCTTGACGGGATTAATTGTCCCCAAAGCGTTGGAGGCATACCCCACTGCCACCAATTTTGGCTTCTTCTCCAGAGCTCGCTCTAATGTTTCCAACTTTAACGAGCCATCTTCCACATCAAAATCAACCCATTCTACCTTGCAGCCGAGGTCCTCAGCAATCAGAGTCCACGGGGTGATGTTGGCATCATGGTCCAAACGGGTGACCACAATCGTATCTCCGGGATCCAAACGGCGTGCAATCGAGCGGCTGATATGCAGCGTCAGCGTGGTCATGTTCGGACCAAAGACAATTTCCTCCGGGCGGGAGGCATGCAGGAAATCAGCGACTGCCTGCCGGGCGGTATCGATTACCTGATCGGATTCCTGGCTGGTGGCAAACGCCCCACCGTGGTTGGCGTTCGTTTTTACCAGGTATTCATTCATCCGATCTATCGCGGACTGCACCACCTGGGTGCCTGCCGGGTTGTCTAAGAAGATCGCATCCCGCGCCAGGCCAGGGAATTTTTTTCGAACGTTCGTCAGATCAAGCACGTACACACCTCCATCAATATGGATATCTCCGCATAGTATACCTACAAAATGGATTAACCACTGAATAGATCGCAAGATGTATTAAAAAAACTCTCATCTCCCCTTAAACTCTCTGCCAAAAAACCTGCTTATAATGATCGTTAAGGAGAATTACAAGGAGGCCTTAAGGAGGCATCCAAATGAAAAAAACACAATTAATCGCCGGGATCGTATCGCTCATCGCCGCCGCCGTGCTCGCCATTCTCAATCTCACCAAGGTGGAATGGTTTGCCGAGCATACCGCAGTAACCGTCTACCCGGCAGCCGGGCTGGCCCTATTAGGTTTGGTGCTGCTCTTCCGGGGCATGTTCAAGCAGCCAGATTGATAAGGAGTACTAAGAAAATCCACTACTTCAAACTAAGAACGGACAGGTCAAAAACCTGTCCGCTTTTTTTTATATCATCCCTGCCTGCTCCGACCTCCCCGCGGATAGGGGAGGCTTGATTACAGGTTACACATCCCTACCCAACTTGGGGGGGAATCAACCCACCCTGAAGGTTTTTGACTATAATGAGTATTGAAAACGATTCGCTGCAATTTTGAAAAATAGTCTTTAATCACAAACGACCATCACCCGGAGGCGAAATGACCACCCAAAACACCAAAAAGCTGCGAGAACTAGGCAGGACCGGGATCAAAGTATCCCCGATTGGTCTGGGGGTGATGCAGTTTTCAGGATCACAGGGGATCTACAGCATGATGATGTCCGATATCCCCCAGGAAGAAAAAAACCAGATCATCCAGGCCGCCCTTGACGGCGGGATCAACTGGTTCGATACCGCCGAACTGTACGGCAAAGGCCGCTCTGAGCAGTCTCTGGCCGCCGGGTTGAAAGCCGCCGGAATGGCAGACGAGGATATCATCGTCTGCACCAAGTGGTGGCCGCTGTTCCGCACCGCACGCAGCATCCCCCGCACTGTCAAAGACCGCCTGCGCTTCCTCGATCCCTACAAGATCGATCTCTTTATGGTGCACAACCCCGCCAGTTTCTCATCGGTTAGCGACGAGATGCACGCCATGGCCGACCTCGTCGAGGCCGGCAAGATTCGCTCCGTGGGGGTGAGCAACTTCACCGCCCAGCAAATGGCGATGGCTCAGGTCACCCTGCAAACCCGCGGCCTGAAACTGGCCGTCAACCAGGTGCACTACAGCCTGCTCCACCGCAAGATTGAGCACAACGGCGTGCTGCAGGCCGCCAAAGATTTCGGGGTGACCATTGTGTGCTGGGGCCCCCTCGGCTCCGGCATACTAACCGGCAAATACCACGGGGATCCTGAAATCTTGGCCAGCTCACCGCGCGGCAAACGCATCCGCATGGGTCGCCAAATAGAATCCAGCCGTCCAGTAGTCAACGAACTCGAAAATCTGGCAAAGAAATACCAGGCAACTCCTGCCCAGATTGCCCTCAACTGGCTGATCAACTTTAACGGCGATACCGTCGTCGCCATTCCCGGCGCATCCAGGGTCAAACAAGCCGTCGAAAGCGCCGGAGCGATGGCTTTCAAGCTCACTACCGATGACCTCGCCCTGCTGGATGAAGTCAGCAGGCCCGAACCACAAAAAACACGCACCAAATAAATCGCAGAAAAGCCGAACAACTGCTGTTCAACTTTTCTTAAATGCTCAGGACAGTCCCCCTTAAGAATAAAAAGCGCCCCGGATTGATTCCAGGGCGCTTTCAAATTCAACAAAATTGCTGCTTAGGCTGGCGATGCCATCTTACCAATCGCCGGAGCGCCTTCGCCTTTCCGCAGCACGATCTCCGGCTCATCCTCACCCATCTCGGTGTCAACGATCACGGTATCACCATCTTCGATCTCACCGCTCAGCATTGCATCTGAGAGCGAATCTTCAATATGATGCTGGATCACGCGCTTCAAGGGGCGGGCGCCGTATTCACGCTCGTATCCCAACTCAGAAATCCGCTCAAGGGCAGATTCAGTGGGAGACAAGACAATATCATGCTCTTCCAGACGCTCTGACAGTTTGGCCAGCTCCAGCGAGACGATCTCACGGATGTCATCCGGGCTCAGCGAACGGAAGACGATCAGCGAATCTACCCGGTTGATGAACTCCGGCCGGAAGATACGCTTGAGCGACTCGGTCAGCTTCTTGCGCATATCCTGGTAGGCTATTTTCTCTTCCAGCTCTTCTTCAACTTTGAGCTTGAAACCCAGCTGGCCCTGGCGCATGATCATATCTGCGCCGACATTGGAGGTCATCACCACAATCGCATTGCGGAAGTCTACTTTACGGCCTCGCGCATCGGTCAGCTGCCCTTCTTCCATGATCTGCAGCAGCATATTGTGCGCTTCAGGGTGTGCTTTCTCAATCTCGTCAAAGACCACAATCGAGTACGGCCGGCGGCGGAGAGCCTCGGTCAGCTGGCCGGCATCTTCATAGCCGACATATCCCGGAGGGGCGCCCACCAATCGGCTGACCGAATGGCGTTCCATAAATTCAGACATATCCAGTTGGATCAGCGCGTCTTCACTGCCAAACAGGAAGCGGGCTAATGCCTTGGTCAGCTCGGTCTTGCCTACACCGGTTGGCCCCAGGAAGATGAATGAACCAATTGGGCGGCGGGGATCTTTCATCCCGGCGCGTGCCCGGCGAACGGCCTTGGAAATCGCTTCAATCGCTTCTTCCTGGCCGACAATCGCCTCTTTGAGTTCTTCTTCCATCTTAAGTAAGCGCTCAGATTCTTCTTCAGCGATCTGCATCACCGGCACACCGGTCCACATAGCAATCAGTTCAGCAATGTCCTCTACGGTGACCGCCGGGCTTTTTTCCCGGTCCCAGGAAGTGCGCAGTTTTTCCAAATTCGCTTCTAAGGTGATCTCTTCCGCTTGCAGTTTATCAACTTCCTCGGTCTTTTTTTCTTCATTCGCCAGCACTAATTTCTGGCGGACCGCTTTTAATTCATTGGTATATTCTTTAGCCAGCTTGGCTGCCGGGCTTTTGTACATCCGCACCCGTGAAGCCGACTCGTCGATCAGGTCAATCGCCTTATCAGGCAGGAATCGTTCGGTCACATAGCGGGAGGACAGGCGTGCAGCCGCATCGAGCGCTTCATCGCTGATCCGCAGGCGGTGGTGTTCTTCATACGCGCCGCGCACGCCTTTAAGAATTTCAATCGTTTCCTCAACTGTTGGCTCTTCCACCAAAATCGGCTGGAAGCGCCGCTCAAGGGCTGAGTCAGATTCAATGTGCTTGCGGTACTCGTCCAATGTTGTCGCGCCAATCACCTGCAGCTCGCCGCGTGAGAGTGCCGGCTTGAGAATGTTGGCCGCATCCACAGATGAGCCAGCAGAGCCAGCACCAACCAGCATATGTACCTCATCGATGAACAGGATTGCCCCTGAGGCTTTCAGCTCGTCAATAACTTTTTTAAGTCGTTCTTCAAACTGGCCGCGGTACATCGTACCCGCCACCAAGGAACCAACATCCAGCTGCAGCACCTGTTTTCCCAACAGCGGGTAAGGTACATCACCTTCCACAATCCGTTGAGCAAGTCCTTCAACAATTGCAGTTTTTCCAACCCCGGGTTCACCCATCAGAGCAGGGTTGTTCTTGTTGCGCCGAGCCAGGATTTGGATCACGCGTTCAATTTCCATTTGGCGGCCGATCACCGGGTCCAGTTTGCCTTCTTCAGCTTTGTTGGTCAGGTCTACGGCCAATTGGTCAATCATCGGGCTTTTGCCAGGACCCTTTTTCGGTGCTCTGCGGGAAGCGCGCGCCGGGGAGGATGCCGGTCGCTTGCTGGTTGTACCTTCTTGCAGCACCCGGCGAGTTTGCCGGCGAATCTGCTCAGTGGTTAAACCGGTCTTGCGGAGCACGTTCATTGCGATGCTCTCATCTAAACGAAGCAAACCAAGCAGCAAATGCTCGGTGCTCACATAAGATTTACCCAGAGTCTTGGCTTCTTCAAAAGCGAACTGCAGTACCTGCTGCGTCCCCGGAGCAAGCTCAATCGAACCGCCCTGATGCTCACCAGGACCAGATAATCGTTCCACCAATTCTTTTACACGTTGGGTTTCGAGACCTAATTCACGCAGTACCCGCGCAGCCACCCCGCCTTCTTCCATGATCAGGCCCAATAATACATGCTCTGTCCCAACGTAGCCATGACGTTGGCGCTCAGCTTCCTGGTGTGCGATGCTGAGCACTCTTTTTGCTCTTTGAGTTAATTTTTCCATGCCAGACAAGGTCGGCCTCCTATTTACAAATAAGACGCTTTAAAGCGTCTGTGTATTACTGCGGTGGCTAGTTTGCAAAACCAATTTGGATATATTAGGTATTAATATTTTACCAGAATTTGCTCCGCACTTAACCAATTTAACAAAACTCTTAGAATCGCCCTGCTTCAACAGATCATCGCGA
>JBDLJU010000229.1:0-4960 GCA_039714215.1 Chloroflexota bacterium
TGGATTCAAATTTAAACCATGCACTCAATTTGTTAGAGAGCGCAAGGGATAAAAAATATATGTACCAGGCAGACCTGGAAGATATTGCTTACGATGCGATGAGCCGTTGGCAGGCCATTCAGGGTGATATTGAAGCAGATATTGACAAACAAGCCCGGTTATCCAATCGCACGCTTCAACCTGTGGGTCAGAGTGTCCAGCGGCTTAATTCAGTACTCAGCAATTCTTCACGGGCTCAAGGAGTCTTAGGTTCTGTTCAAGCGGATGTGCAGAGCGCGCTCAATGCAATCGGGGATGTGGAACGCGTCATCGAAGGCTCATACCAGGATATTGAGAGCCAGGCGTATAAACTTACCTCACGCCTCACCCAGATACACTGGGCATTAACTCAGCGAGATGAAGCCAGCTTCGAGTTTGTCAAAGATGAAGATTTGTATATGGCGGTGAAAGCCCGTTGGGACCAGGAGGGTAAAGAAGACCCGGAAGGCATTTTGATGCTGACCAATAAACGCCTGATCTTTGAACGAAAAGAAAAAGTGGCAACTAAAAAAGTTTTATTCGTGACCACATCCAAGGAGCTGGTGCAGGAAGTGATGGGCGCCAAACCTTTAGCTGAGGTTAAGGATATCAAAGCCCAAAGCAAGGGTTTATTCGGCCACCAAGATTTCCTCGAAATCGATTTTGGCGGACAGCGGATCCCGTTCCATCTTGATGGTCAAAACTCTGAGGATTGGGCAATCTGGATTAAAGATGCCAAATCTGGAAAGATCGAAGACCAGCGAGCAACTGGCACAGGTTTGTCTTTCGCTGATTTAACTGGCAGGCTTACCCAGGCTGATATCCTTGACCTGCAGAACGAAGTGAATGAACTTCAAGAAGAGATGATGCTTAAGACCACACAGGATGATCTTTCGGAAATTGAGAATAAAACTGCAAATTTGGCTCGTGAACTGGCGGATCTGCGCGCCCGAAGCTATTTAGTTGAGAAGAGCCTCGAAGCGGATATTGAGATCCTCAGCATGCAGTGGGAAAAGATCAAACAACGTGCCCACGCCACACTCGAATATCAAACCAAATTTCTCGGTGAGCAAATGGGTGGGATTCAAAACTCTGTGGCAGAGTTGGCGGGGAAAGCCGGCGCCCTTGGTTCTGCCCGCCCGTTGTATATCCAGATTAAATCAGCAATCGCGTCTGCCGAAGCGCAGGCGGAAGCTGCCGAGGAAACTGTGTTGGACCAGTATGACGAATTTGCCAACGAGATCGAAATGCTCGATAATCATTTTGAGTGGGTCGATTGGATGCTGGATGCCCTTTCAACGGCTTCCTTCCAATTGCTGGCCACCGAGAGCGGGGTTGCTGCCGTTGAGGCAATCTGGGAGCGCCCGGGATTAGACCCTGAGAACGGGGTTTTGTTCCTCACCGATCAGCGGCTGCTTTGGGAGGACCGCGTTGGCGATTTTGAGGTCAAGATCGAGGTGCCGGTCACCGAGGTTTCAGACGCGAAAGAAAAAGCAGATGAGGTCAGCGGTAATGAGTCCCTTGAGCTTGTCTTTGGCGCGAATGCACCAATGCCCAAGGCGCGTTTTTTGCTCAGTCAACCGGTAGCTGAAGAATGGATCAAAATGATCGGTCAGGCTCGCTCTGGAGGTTATGAAGCCGACCGGGCAGTGGAGATCGACAAAGAAGAATTAGAGCGGATTCGCAATGCCCCATCTCTATGCAGCAACTGCGGAGCGGCATTTACAGCCCCAATCTTACGTGGTCAGAAAGAAATCACCTGCGAATTTTGTAGTGTCAATACAAGAATATAAATAATTAGGATTGAGACACAATATTATGGAATTGGAAATCGGCACGCTGCTGAATGGTCGGTACAAGATTCAAGGCATTCTGGGAAAGGGGGGAATGGGTGCAGTTTACGATGCGGTAGACGAAAGCCTTGGCGTGACTGTTGCTGTTAAGGAAAACCACGTCGAAGATGAGGAAGGCCTCAAGCAGTTCCGAAAAGAAGCAACCCTTTTGGCTGGTCTGCGGCATCCAAACTTGCCTCGGGTTACCGACCACTTTGTGATCGATGGCCAGGGGCAATATCTGGTGATGGACTTCATCGCTGGAGAGGATTTAAAACAGCGTCTTGGGAGGGTGGGCGCTCTACCTGAAACAGAGGTCCTGCTGATCGGGATTGCGATCAGTGATGCTCTTAGCTATCTCCATACCCTGAATCCCCCAGTGCTTCATCGTGATATCAAACCTGGGAATATCAGGATCACCCCCGCGGGACTGGTTTACCTGGTTGACTTTGGTCTGGCTAAAACCGTTCAGGGCACCAAGGCGACGACCACCGGTGCGCGCGGTCTTACTCCCGGATATTCTCCACCCGAGCAGTACGGAACTGCCCGGACTGACGGGCGCAGTGACATCTACGCCCTTGGGGCGACACTGTATATCATGCTTACCGGTTCAGCGCCTGCCGATGGGCTTGCTGTGGCAATTAACCAAACCACGCTCGCTCCGGTCCAAAGCCTAAAAGCTGATGCCAGCCCAGAAATTTCAGCACTCATCGAGCAATGTTTGAGTGTAAAACCAGAAGATCGCTTCCAAAAGGCAGCTGATCTAAAAGCTGCACTGCTCAGCGCGAGCGAAACTGTCAATCAAAAAATCGCAGCCGGCACAATTAGCGTTCCGCCAGCCCCCCAGGATTCGATTGGGCAAACCATTCCCTCCGGCATTTCACCTCAACCGGTTTCTGGTCATAGAGGAACAGCCCAAAAATCCGAAAAAAAATCTAAGAAATGGGTTGGTATCATGCTTGGAATGATCATGGTTGCTGCTCTCGCAGCTGCGGGGGTGGCATTTGTACCGCAGCTGTTTTCAGCAGTTGCCAATTCAACCCCGACCTCATCGGACCAGGGTGGGTTCCCTGGCAGCACAGATTCTATAGATCCAACGCTTACCCTCGCACCCTCTGCGACACTCACCTTGCTGCCCAGCGAAACCCTTGCACCGACGGTGACCTTCACCCCAGCGCCGACACCTCAGGGGGGGGGATCCCAAATCGCCTTCGCTTCTGACCGTTCTGGGGAAGTCCAGCTGTGGTTATTAACCCTGGAGAGCGGAGAGTTGGTCCAGGTCACAGATATTCGAGGAGGCGCCTGTCAGCCGACATGGTCGCCGGATGCGCAGCGATTGATCTTCATCGCCCCGTGCAGTGAGAACCAGCAGAGCTATCGGGGCTCGTCTCTGTTTATTGTGGATGTGGACGGCACAGATCTCAACCCGCTGCCTTCCTCACCGATTGGGGATTTTGACCCTGCCTGGTCGCCGGTGAGCAATCTGATTGCTTTCACCACTTTGAGAGACTTTAATCGTGCGCAGGTATGGATTTTGGACCTCGATACTGGCGAAAGCCATAACGTTTCTAATAATGTTGCTTCCGATTCACAGCCGACCTGGTCGCCCGATGGCGAGCAGATTGCTTTTGTGTCTACCCGAGTGATCAACCGTGGACAAATCTGGCTGATGGATCCGCAGGGTGAAAATGTGATTGAATTTTCACGTAGTTCCACCCGGACGAATCTTGAACCAAACTGGTCGCCGGACGGTGATTTAATTGTCTATACCCAATTTGGGATCCAGGGTGGGGGAACACCGAATCTGAATGGAGCTTTCTGGGTAGAAGATACAGTGACTACCGGCCTGAATGAATTTAGAATTAGCCAAGAAGCGGCCGGGATGCGGGAGGCAGATTTTTCACCGGATGGACGTTGGATTGTATTTGCCAGCAACCCAGATTTTGGCAGCCTGGATATTTACCTGATGCGTGTCAACGGATCGGAGATCACTCAGCTTACGGAGAGCGAGGGGCAGGACTTCGATCCGGCCTGGCGCCCATATGTCCCCTAACAAATTTAAAAAAAACCGTTATAATGTTGCAACATAATTGACTAACCAATTTGTAAGTAGAATGGTACAAATAGTTGATTATTTATGATGGAGTATACTGGTAAAGTTTGCACATGACCTTAGAGCGAGATTACATACTTAAGGACCGCTATAGAATTCTAGAAATTCTCGGCCAAGGTGGGATGGGCGCCGTCTACATCGCCAGGGATGAAAACCTTGGCGTTGAGGTTGCTGTTAAAGAAAATTTCTTTACTTCTGAGGAATACTCGCGTCAATTCAGGCGGGAAGCCACGATTCTGGCGACGATGCGTCACCCCAATCTTCCCCGTGTTTTCGATCATTTTGAGATCGAGGAACAGGGGCAATATATGGTGATGGATTATATCGAAGGCGAAGATATGCGCCAGCGGATGGATCGCCTGGGGGCAATACCAGATGAAGAGGTGATCGTGATCGGCGCGGCGATTTGTGATGCACTTCAATACCTGCATACCCGCCAGCCGCCAATCCTTCATCGAGATTTAAAACCAGGAAATATTAAAATCAACCCTCATGGTACGGTTTACCTTGTGGATTTTGGCCTTGCCAAGATTGTTAAAGGTACTCAGGCAACGACTACTGGTGCACGGGCAATGACCCCGGGCTATTCTTCACCAGAGCAGTATGGTACCGCTCGGACAGACGAACGTTCGGATATTTATTCGTTAGGTGCAACACTTTATGCTGCCCTGACCAACACCATTCCAGAAGATGGTCTGGCCCGCGCAATGGAGCAAGCAGACCTTACTCCTGTGAGGAAACGGAATCCACGGGTTTCCCGGCGGCTGGCGATTGTGATTGAGCGCGCTCTCCAGGTTCATCCTGAAGACCGCTATCAAAGTGCAGATGAATTTAAATTAGATTTGCTTCAGGCTTCCAGTTCTACCAAACAGCTGCAGTACACCGAAGAGATGACGGTACCGCCGCCGCCAGAGGAGGTCATTGAAGAGATTGCCAGAGGGAAGGGGCTTAATGCCGCAGGTGCACAGCCACCTCCACCAGTCAGTGGGGTGTCTAA
>JBDLJU010000230.1:0-4939 GCA_039714215.1 Chloroflexota bacterium
CGTTCGACCGGTAATAAATTCCGTCTGGCCTCCGGATCTTCCACGGTCGTAGCTGGAAAGATATTTGCAGCAGTGTGCACTATTACACCAATCGAAGTATGACCTGTGCCCAGTAGGAATCGAACTGGTAGTTTTGCTTCGCAAAACTCCATGGTGAATGGCAAATCGGTCATGAAATTAGCATAGAGTTTGGCGGAGCCAAACTCTTAAGCGATCCGAAGGATCGCAAGGGTCAACACAAGCTAAAAACCCCGGCTGTTGCCGGGTGCTTTTTTATATCAACCAAGATATTTTTACAAGGCAACCCTGGAGATTTACGAAGTAAATCTCCGACGCGAACCGCAGGTTCGCACTCGAAATGGTAGTTTTGCTTCGCAAAACTACATGGTTCTATCGTAAGTCTCTGAAAATTACATGGAGAATTGCGGAGCAATTCTCCCAAGCAATCCGGAGGATTGCAAAACTCCGACGCGGACCGCAGGTTCGCACAACTACATGGTGAATGGCAAATTGGTCATGAAATTAGCATAGAGTTTGGCGAGGCCAAACTCTTAAGCGGACCGCAGGTCCGCACAACTATATGGTGAATGGCAAACTGGTCTTGAAATTAGCATAGAGTTTGGCGGAGCCAAACTCTTAAGCGGACCGCAGGTCCGCACAACTCCATGGTGAATGGCAAATTGGTCACGAAATTAGCATAGAGTTTGGCTGCGCCAAACTCTTAAGCGATCCGAAGGATCGCAAGCTCCCCTTGACAAACAGATGTCGTTGGTGTAATTTGTATATGAATATTAACTCGTACGAATTAATAACGATATATGAAAAAAACAACTTTGGCATCAAAAGACGGCGATCTTCTTGAAAAGTTAATCGCTAAATATGGAAAAGTGGTTACGGCTCGTCAGATAGCATCTGAAGCCAGACACACCTGGGATTACCAGCAAACCCACAATCGTATCCAGCAATTGGTAAAAAATGGCTGGTTGATTCGGATCAAGCGCGGCTTGTATGTCATCTCTGAGTTGAGCAGCAGGGGATTTTTGTCAATTTCCCCTTATGTGGTTTCAAACCTCCTCGTTGAAGAATCCTACGTCTCATTTGAAGCTGCCCTGGCTTATCATGGCATGTTTGACCAATTCACAGATCAATTCATCTCTGTCTCACTGAAACAATTCAAGGCAGTCAATCTTGAACCCATCTATTATCGCTTCATTAAAACGCAGCCTAAGCTGTACACCGGGTGGGAAGCGGTGACAATTGAAAATCTTCCCGCGAAGATTGCCTTTGCTGAAAAAGCCCTGGTGGATCTGATCCACTTTCGTAAGAACAAGTATGCGGTTGACTTGCTGATTGAAAAACTTCAAGATCATCAGGCTGATCTGGAGATGACTCGCCTGGCCAATTTTGCTAACCTGGCATCAATTAAAACAATAAAAATTTTCGGCCTGGTATTTGACTTGCTTGGATTGAACTCGGACCAGTTTCATCAGCTGATCAAGGGCAGGAGAAGCACGCACCACATGCGGCCTGAAGATAAGACCTTCAATGCCAAATGGCGGCTGTACTATGATTCATACTTTGAAAAATACCGGAGGAATTAGGGTCTATGCTTTCACGTCAGCAGCTAGAAATTATTAACAAAACAACCTTGCGCTATCCCTTGCATATCGCAGAAAAGGATTATTTTTTAGCATTGGTGCTGCAATTAATCTCAAACTCCTCGCTAAAGGATGATTTGGTTTTCAAGGGCGGCACTGCGCTTCATCATTGCTATTTGGAGCAGTTTCGCTTTTCAGAGGATTTGGATTTTTCTTCTGGGCAGCGTCCGGTAACCCTTGACGATGTTGCAGGAGTTCTTACCAGTGAAGCATACCTGGAAATCAAGAAACATTATCAATCTGACGCCACTATAAAAATTGAGCGTTTGCGCTATACAGGCCCGCTTGGACATCCGAATTCTATCAAGGTTGAAATTGACTTTTTGCAGAATGTTCTGCTTCCGGCACAAGAAATTCCTTATCGCAATGTTTGGGGCCTCGACTTTACCGTCAGGGTAATGGATATCAGAGAAATTTGCGCCGAGAAAATCCGGGCGATGAGTGATCGAGCACGTTATCGGGATTTCTATGATTTATTTCTCTTACTTAATACGTACCGGTTGGATGTTCAAGAGGTGATTGGGTATCTTCGGCAAAAAGAAATCCGCCGGCCGATCAGAAAAACGAACATCCTTGAGAATTGGAAAATAGCCAATTCTCAAAAGAAAGCAGAGATAAAAGCAATCTATATTTTCCGCACTGTAGAAGATCAACAAATTGCAGATTTGATCCACAACTTGCCGATTGATGAAGCTGCATAAATTCACGAACAAACCGACATGAACTGAAAGCAATGTTGACTTATACCCCCTCGTGCCGATGCTCCTGCGTCGGCACGAGGAAACGCTCTTCAGGATGCCGCTTGATACCCAAGACCCTTCCAACAACGTGGAGCGCTGGGTTGAACTACATCGCCCACCTTATCCTGGTGAGAAAAATAAAGCTAGAATTCCTACAAATCCGACAAAATATGTAGTATATTAAGCATGCTGAATAATAAAGTACGAATTCTAGTGATTAAATTTCCACCCTCTCAACGAACAGGATCAACCAGTGGAAGTTCAGAAAAATATCTATATAGGAGAAATTTATGACAGTCAAACAATTGAGCTGCTTATTGTTGGCCTCACTGCTCATCACCGCCTGCTCCACCGGAATCGGTTCTGAGGCACCCGAACCCAACGAAGGTCCAGCTGAAGGCGCTGCTTTTGTGTTTAACCTGGAGGAGGTCGAGGAAGAACCTGAGGCCCTTGAATTCGAAGAAGAAGAGGGACTTGAGTTCTTCGTGGATAGCATCCCTCCCGGAGGGGATTGGTTGTTGAGTGAGAAGCCCGGCGTGATCACCTGCCCGACGGGGCCGGATACCACCATTCCAGGTGAGCCGCCTGAACTCGTCTCAATCGAGGTGTCTGAGGATGGCAAAACGATCCACTTCCCCACCGCGCAGGGCTTGGTGATCCTCACCCAATATGATTTGAGCGCCGAGGGTGATCTCAGATTCTCCAGCTACAGAGGCTCGATCCGGATTGAAGGGGAGACGTTGACGATCGATCTGGATTACAACCTCGCCGATTACGGGGAGATTTTCGGGACCATCGAGCTCACCATCGACACCTGCAAGCTCACCAGGAACTTCGAGGCAGAGTATGTCGGGTTAGGTGACTAGCGCATCCGGGGTATCACACCCACTCCGGCGAAGCAGTTTTGAATGGCGTTACCCTGAAGTTAATTGTGGATCTTCTCACCTTGTACCCGGCCCAGGCTTCGGTGATCTCATTGGTCAGGATAGCATATTCCTTCCCTTCCTCAACATCGCTGCGCTGCCACTCATCCGTCAATTCTTTACGGACTTCAATGCTTTTCAAGCGCTGGTTGATCCACTGGCTCGAATAACCTTTCTTAAGGTATGTAGCCATTGCCCGGTCAAAGGCTTTTTCCGGGTCTTCGGTTTCTTCCACCCGTTCATAACCAACACGTGCCAGCCATGTTTTAAAAGGCTCTGCTTTAGGAGATGGAATACTCTGGATAATTCGTAATAGCTGCTCTGTATCTGCTGCATCGGTATTATATTGTTTCCCGTCATGTGAAAGCATTTTCAGTTGTACGATTTCTTCGTACAACTGACTTCCTTCCCGCTTTAACTTCCTTTTCAGGTCACTCCAATATCTTCGTGGGTTTTGACTTTCTGACAGTACCCCCACCACATCCACAATAGAGAAATACCATTTTTCTTCTTCTTCATCCCATTGGACACGGATTTTCCGGTCATTGAATAATTTGATCGCCTTTTTGGGATTCATCATTACTCCTTCCCTAAATACTCACGATTTCATTAAACCCAGCCATAAGCAGGTGTTCTCTTGTGTTGGTCTTGACACTGTCATTCTTGTTGTCTGATTCCATTATATCCGAACTACCCGCCGAGGCAATCTCCCTGATACTGGAAGCTGCCACAAGCCAGCCTGGAGTGCTAAATCCTTATGGGAGAGCCCCGCTTATCCGGGGAGTCAGGTGACCGGCGGCCTTTCTTGATGACCTCCGATCCGCAGCTCTCAAGACCCCGGGGGGACCATCCGGTAGCCGAGCTGCCTGAAGTAGTTTGAGCCATTGAACACCGTCCAGTCCTCGATGATCTTGCCGTCCGCGAAGCGCACGAACCAGGCCTCCTGCCAGATCGCCTCGCACCCCTGGCCGGCGTGGGTGCCGCGGTACTCCAGCAGCGCCACCACCATCTCGCCATCGGCGACGATCTGCCTGATCTCGGCCCGTAAATCCGGGAATTCCTCCGTGATGAACTCCTCCAGGTTGGCCCTGGCCTGCTCCCTGGGGGTGTCGTAGCCCGGGACCAACCCGCGGGACAGCTCAAACTCCAGGGACTGCTCGCCCCGGCGGACGCCCACCCGGTACGCCTCGCCGCGGAAGCTTCCGATAAATCCCTGGCTGATCTCCTCGGCGGTGGACCAGCGCTGCTCTCCAGCGGCTGCCCAGAGCAGCTCGTCGCCCACCTCGAGCACTCCCTCGGCGGGGCTGCCCGGGGCGATGAATTGCAGCCTGAGTGTATCCGATTCGGGTTGTGCCGAAAACCCCAACCCGATAAAAGCATCCCCCCGCGAGAAATATTCCTCACTGACAAATTGCGGATAACGCTCGAGCTGCTTTTGATTGACCACCTCTGAGATGACTTCCTCGATGATCTCCCGATTGGTTTTCATAAGACCGCCTCCTGTTGAACTGCCTGGTTGTAAAAATTGTACCAGGAAAGACGAGGGGAGAAAGCTGGGGTGCTGCGGGCTGCGATTAGACCCGTCACCGGCTTGAGATCGCGGCAATCTCAGGCCCGG
>JBDLJU010000231.1:0-4935 GCA_039714215.1 Chloroflexota bacterium
TAAATTTTCCGTTTATTTTTGATAACGTCGTGCGACTTCGTCCCAGTTTACTACATTCCACCAGGCCGTGATATAGTCTGCGCGGCGATTTTGATAATTGAGGTAATAGGCATGCTCCCAGACATCTAAACCGAGGATCGGGGATAGCCCCTCCATCAATGGGTTGTCTTGGTTGGCGCTTGAAGTAATCACCAGACTGCGATCTGACTTTTTGCTCAACCAGGCCCAACCGCTCCCAAACCTAGTGGCGGCGGCTTTCCCGAAGGCTGCTTTGAAACTCTCAAAATCTCCAAAAGCGGCATTGATCTCTTTGGCGAGTTCTCCGCCGGGTTGTCCTCCTCCATCGGGGGACATGATATTCCAGAAGATTTTATGGTTCTTGTAACCGCCGCCGTTATTTTGCACGGCTGTGCGGATATCTTCGGGGACGCTGCCCAGGTCGCTGAGCAGGTCTCCAGCAGATTTGCTGGCTAGCTCAGGGTGTTTTTCAAGGGCGGCATTCAGGTTGTTGGTATAACCCTGGTGATGTTTGCTGTGATGAATTTCCATTGTTCTGGCATCGATGTGAGGTTCGAGTGCTTCATACGCATAAGGTAACTTTGGTAACTCAAAAGCCATTTTTTTCTCCTAACGAAAACTTCAGAAATTGATAAAGAATTGATTGACTAATCAGGTATCCTTGCTTAGGATATACCTAACAGGATTGTAGCCTTCAGTAATGGGTTTGTCAAGTTCAAGGAAATTTTATGGAAGATTTACATAAATCTCCGCGTCTCTCACCCCGAATTGCGATAATTTTCGGTATCCTGGCTATCTCGGTTGCCTCGATCTTGATTCGGTTCACCCAGGACCAGGTCAGCTCAATTGTGATTGCTGCCTACCGTCTGGGAGTCGCCACTATAATAATCGCTCCGATTGCTCTGCTGCGTCATCGAGCATCTATCAAATCGCTCTCCCCGAAAGACCTGCAATTGGGTTTGCTTTCCGGTTTTTTCCTGGCAGTTCATTTTGTCCTTTGGATTACTTCCCTGGAATTTACCTCTGTAGCAAGTTCGGTAGTTTTGGTCACTACGACGCCACTATGGGTGGCTTTATTATCGCCCCTGGTACTCAAAGAATCGATTTCTAGAGTTGTCGCCCTTGGGTTAGTGGTTGCTTTGCTGGGAACCGTGGTGATCGGGATAGGCGATGTGTGTGATCTGAGTGAAGGGCTGGTTTGCCCCCCAATCTCTGTTTTCATTTCAGGCGATGCGTTTATTGGGGACCTGTTGGCTTTGGGAGGTGCATTTGCCGCCGCAGGATATGTGTTAATTGGGAGAAATTTACGGGTAAAACTTACTCTCATACCTTACATATTCCTGGTCTATGGCGCGGCTGCGGTAATCTTGGCCGGGATGGCTTTGCTCAGTGGGGAGCAAATTATTGGGTTCTCGACGAAGATCTATTTACTGCTGGTTTTACTGGCCCTGGTTCCCCAATTATTAGGCCACTCTATTTTTAACTGGGCATTAGGATACCTGCCCGCCGCTTTTGTGGCAGTAACACTGCTTGGGGAACCGATCGGATCGACAATTTTGGCTTATTTTTTACTCGGAGAAGTCCCTGGTACGATTACCCTAATCGGTGCTATACTGGTTTTTGGAGGCATTATGATTGCCTCTATTACAGACAAATAGTAGCTCAAGAAACAAATTCCGGATGGGATTTTGAGCCAATCCATATATAAAGAAAGGAGCGGATCATGCAAATTAATATTCGCTGTTTCAGCTGTCATACGCCGTTTTCAATCAAAATCGAAGAAGTCGAAGCTGCTTTGACGGAGATTTATCAAGAAGGTCACAAGCACTATAATGCAAATTGCCCCCGCTGTGGGCGGGCAAACAAAGTATCTAAGAAACAACTTCATCGTGCCGCACCAAAATGGGAACAACCTAAAGAAAAAAAGGATAAGAAACCTGCTGCAGATGCAAAGGCAAAGAAGCCAGCGAAGGATACAAAAGCAAAGAAACCCGCAAAAGATACAAAGGCAAAGAAACCTGCTAAGGCAAAGAAACCAGCCAAAAGTGCGAAAAAGTAACCACTAAATCCCGGTTGAAAAAAAAGAGAGCGGAATCTCCGCTCTCTTTTTTTATCGAACGAAGTTCGATAATATTATCCTGAACTTTCCCGTACTTACTGCTTCTTTGGCAAAGTAACGGTGAAAGTGGTGCCTTCACCAATTTTACTTTCAACCTGGATTTGACCCCCATGACTCTCCACAATTTTCTTGGAAATAGAAAGCCCCAGGCCGGTGCCCTGTGCCATTTTTTCGGAGCCAGGAACCCGGAAGAATTTACCGAAGAGCATCTCGACATGCTCGGGCAGCATCCCGCGGCCGGAATCCTGTACAAAGAAGTTTACCTGCTTGCCTAAGTCGGCGCTGCCAAGCACCAGACTGCCTTCGGCGCGGTTGTATTTGATCCCATTGCTGATCAGGTTTATCACCACCTGTTTAATTTTGTCGGGATCGGCTTGAATCATCTTGATTGGTTCAGTCAGCTGCCACTTCAGGGTGAGCCCTTCTGCCTCGATGTGGCTCTCCATCAATTCCGCTGACTCTTTTAGTACGGCATTGAGGTCACAATCCTCAAAGCTGAACTGGGTGCGTCCTGATTCCAGACGGGCGAGGTCGAGGAATGAGGTGGCCATTTCGGTGAGGCGGTTGGTTTCCTTTTTGATCGTTTCCGCCATTGAAGTGCGCTGCTTTTGGGAAATTTCAGGTCGGGTGAGCAGGTGGGCTGCGGTTTGGATTGAACCTAATGGTGTGCGGAATTCGTGTACCATTTCTGCAATCAGGTCGGATTGTTGGAACAAACGTGAGTTTTCAATCGCAATCGCTGCTTGTGAGCCTAATGCGATCAGCAAGTTCTCATCATCCTTATCAAAGTCACCGTTTTTTTTGTTTACCACCTCAAGCACGCCTACCACTTTTTCTTTAGTAATCATTGGAATCCCCAGTAGAGATTCAACTTCGTAATTTGTGGTTTTACCAACTTCTTCAAAGTGGCGTGGATCCTTGGCGACATTCATTGCCACTACGGGGATGCGTTCTTTGAGGATTTCTCCAGCGATGCTGCCCTTTACGGGGACGACCAAACCGCGCATCACCCGCGCGTCTAGGTTGGTGGAGGAGTGGAAATACAGCTCATCGTTGGTTTCGTCATACAGCATGATTGAGGCCGCCATCGAGTCGGTCAAATCTGCCGCGGCAGTAACAATTTGATGGAGCAGTGCATCGAGATTAAGGGTAGATGATAGTTCCCTGGAGATATCCAGCAGGCTGAGGTAGCGATCTGAAAAGGAATTTTTGGTTTTTTTGCTCATTTGTTCATCTGGTCCATAATCGCTGGGAGCGCTTCAGCGACATCTAGGTTGATCACAATCTCTGCGCGAGGGTCGATGTAGGTAGGCTCGTTGTTGACTACGATCAGCTTGGCCCCGTGTGTAATCGCGTCATACGGCAGGCGAGCCACTGGGAATACCTCAAGCGATGATCCAGCGACCAACATCAGGTCACAGTTTCTAACCGCTTCTTCCACTGCAACCCAGGTGCGTCTTGGCAGCTGCTCTTCGAATAAGATTGCATCGGGTTTTAGAATACTTCCGCATTTTGTGCAGTGCGGAATCAGGCCATCCTGGATAAAACCCTCAACAAACTGATCTGTATTGTGGGTAGTATAACAGCTAACACAGGTTAAGCTGTTCAGTGTGCCGTGGACTTCCAGGACATCTTTGGAGCCAGCTTTTTGGTGCAAGCCATCAATATTTTGGGTAATAATTTCGTTTAACTTTCCGATACCAGCCATTTCGGCCAGGGCTGAATGCGCCGGGTTTGGCTGCGCTTCGATAATGGTTTTGGTGAGTGGCCGAAACCATTCGAAAAATTTTTCAGGACGGACCCTAAACGCGGAGAGAGATGCCACTTCCATTGGATTGAATTTTTCCCAAAGCCCATCTTTCGTAGATCTGAAATCTGGGATTCCAGATGGCGTTGAAATTCCCGCGCCAGTCAGCGCGATCGGGTAGCTGGATTCAGAGAATAAACGGGCAGCTTGATCAATCAGTTTTGAGGTCAGGATTTATTTGCCTTCCATGTCTTTGGCTTGCTGTAAAACTTCCGCAAGTTTCAGGAACTGGCGGCTGGGAATCGAATCTGGTTGATGATTGATCATTGGCTCATTCTTGAGCATTGCCTGGTACGCCAGCTCAGGGGCTGGCATAATCGTTGCAGAGAGCACTCTTCCCAGGTCATGCTGCACCTGGCTGTTTGCCACTGTTATTTCCAGGCGCAGCCGGTTGTTAAGTACCGGGAAGATGATTTGATCTGAAATTCCCAAATCGGTGAGGTCAGCCAGCATTGATTTGGTTTGCACAATTGTGGTTGGGACTGGTTCAACCAACAAGATAAGCTGGTTGCACAACGGCAGTAGTCTGCGGGTCAGGGGGGTTAGGCTGCTGCCCAAATCGACGACCACGTGCGGGCTGATCCGCCGTAAGTTTTTCATGATCGCTTCCATTTGCTCGGAATTTTGAGAAAGTTCGGCATCTTTGGGGCTGTAGGAGGACATTAACAGCTGGATCCCAGAACCATGCGTGACCAATGATTCTTCCACACGTTGGACGGTGATCTCAGGGATGCTTGAACGCAGCAGTTCATTCTGTGCGCTGGAAATACGGTAACCGAGGTGTAAGCCGATATCACCTTGACCAGGTCGCGCTTCTAATAGGGTAACGTAATCGTTTGTTCGTTGATGGATGGCGACTGCAAGGTTGAGCGCAATTGTTGAAACACCCAATCCGCCCTTTGCTGCAATCACACCAATCACATTGACGCTGTCGACTCCCGGGGTGGTGGGTTCTTCATCGAGCGTCAAAGCGCCGGTTTTTGGACGGGTA
>JBDLJU010000232.1:0-4897 GCA_039714215.1 Chloroflexota bacterium
CAAATTCAGGGACAGGTAAAAATAGACCCGGTATCACGACTGCTCTACAGTACAGATGCTTCCATTTACCAGATTGAACCGCTGGGGGTGGCATTTCCAAAGTCGGCAGAAGACCTGCAGGCGATCGTGCAGTTTGCCGCCAAAAACCAGATTCCGCTGCTGCCAAGAGGGGCCGGTTCCAGCCTGGCTGGGCAGGCGGTTGGCAGAGCTCTGGTGTTGGATTGCTCCCGGTATCTGGACAAGATATCCCTTAACCCAGAGGATAAAACTGCACGAGTTGAGCCAGGCGTGGTTTTTGCTGACCTGAATGCCCGCGCCAACAAGCACGGTTTGCAGTTCGGACCTGACCCTGCTTCTGGTGAACGCGCCACAATCGGCGGGATGATCGGGAACAATGCCACCGGCGCCCACTCAATCCGTCATGGGATGACCGGCGATCATTTATTGCAGATGGATGTGTTTTTAGCTGACGGTACCGCTGCGGCCTTCGAGCCAGTTTCTTTGAACCAGGCCTGGGTGAAAGCCGAAGGAAAAGATTTGGAAGCCATGCTTTACCAGCGCGCCCTCCAGATCCGCGAACAGTACGCTGACGCGATCAAGCAGCGCTGGCCGCGCACCTGGCGGAACGTCTCCGGTTACGCGCTCAACTACCTGCTGCCCTGGTCAGCCTCATCTCCGCCAGCCTGGGAGCACGGCATTTACCCATCGATCAAACCGGGCGAGATCAACCTGGCGCCCTTGATGGCGGGTTCAGAGGGGACCCTTGCGCTGTTTTCTTCTGCAACCCTCCGTTTGGTGGAAACCCCTAAACATAAAGTTCTTTTGGTGCTGGCCTTCGACAGCCTGATTGCGGCAGTCACCGCTGCCCCTGATCTGCTGGAGCATGGCCCTTCTGCAATCGAACTGGTCCCGCGGGCAATCATTGACCGTGCCCGCCGGGTTCCGGCATATGCCTCCCGGATAGACTTCTTGGAAGGCAGTCCTGAAGCATTACTGCTGGTTGAGTTCGCGGGGGATGATCCAGCCAGGCTGGCAGCTCAGGCAAAATCGATTGGGACTGCTGGCTTGCTGCTCGAAAACCCCCAGCAGCAGGAGCATTTGTGGGAGGTGCGGAAGGTCGGCCTGGGACTGTTGATGTCGGTGGCCGGAGACGCCAAACCGATTCCCTTTGTGGAAGATGTTGCCGTGCCTGTCGATCACCTCGCCGAGTTTGTCGGCGAATTCCAGCGTATCTTGACCGACCACGACACCCAGGGAGATTTTTACGCGCATGCTTCGGCAGGCTGCCTCCACATCCGACCGTGGGTGAACTTAAAATCGCGAGATGGAATTGAAATGATGAAATCGATCGCCGGTGAACTGGTCTCGCAGGCGATCAAGCACGAGGGGACGATAAGCGGAGAGCACGGCAATGGTATTGCCCGTTCCGGCTGGCTGGAGCAGATCTACGGCGCTGAGTTGCTGGGGGCATTTGGGATGCTTAAACAAGCCGCCGACCCACACCACTTGTTAAATCCCGGTAAGGTAATTGATCCGCCGCCGATGGAGGCCAACCTGCGGCTCGGGGAAGACTATCAAACCACGGTTTGGCCCAGCCTGATGGATTTTTCTGATCAGGAGGGGATTGCCGGGGCAATTGAAATGTGCAACGGGGCAGGGGTCTGCCGCAAGATGGACCCGGGGATGTGCCCCACTTTCCAGGCAACCCGTGATGAGATGCACGCCACCCGCGGCCGGGCGAATTTACTGCGGGCGATGATCTCAGGGCGCCATCCAGATGACCTGCAGGCCGAAGAGGCCGTCTTTGAGGCGCTGGGGTTATGCCTGGCCTGCAAGGCCTGCAAAGCGGAGTGTCCCTCGGGCGTGGACATGGCGAGGTTGAAGTACGCCTTCCTCGATCAGTACTACCGCGGGAAAGCACGTCCGCTGCGGGATTACCTGTTTGGCTATATTGGTGAGTTAGCCCGGATCGCCAGGATTTTCCGGGTAATTATTAACCCATTGTTATCGAGCGGCGTTGGGAAAATCTTCCTGGCAGCCTTAGGGATCTCGAAGGAAAGATATTTCCCGGAGATTGCTGGTGCGCGGCAGGCTCCTCAGGCGGATGCCGGCGAAGCGGTAGTTTTGATCTCTGATCCGTATACGGAATACTTCACCCCAGAGCTTGAGCTGCATGCCCGGCATGTCCTCACTCGAGCCGGCTGCCGGGTGATCAAACTCAAACAAATCGGCACCGGGCGTACCAAATTATCCAAAGGCATGCTTAACCCCGCTAAACGGGAAGCAGCCAAACTACTCAGGGAACTGAAGCGGATTGATCCGGAGGGTAATATCCCGGTTGTGGGGATCGAGCCCTCCGAAGTTGCCACACTGACCGATGACCTGCTTTCGCTGGTCCCTGGTGATGTTTATGTCGAGGCATTGTCCGGGAGGGCATATTCGATTGAGGAATATTTGCTGCGTAATGGTGAGCGTGGCGAACCTCGCTGCGAGGGCTTAGAAATATCACCACATCCAACAGCAATCTTGATCCACGGCCACTGCTACCAGAAAGCGCAGCGCCCTGCTGATGACGGCTTACCCTCAGGCGTGGATGCCAGCGTGGCGCTGTTTGAGTCATTAGGCTGCAGTGTGGAAGTGATCGATTCGGGCTGCTGCGGGATGGCGGGAGCGTTTGGCTACGAAACTGTGCATTACGAAACCTCGATGCTGGTTGGCGAGCTGGCTTTGTTCCCTGCAGTGCGTGAGAAGCGTGAGGAGCAGGTGCTGGTCGCCCCCGGGGCTTCCTGCCGCACACAGATTGAGGGGGGTACCGGGGAAGAAGCGCTCCATCCGGTCACTTTGCTGAACCAATTGATGACCGGGGAGTAAGAATGAATTTTCAGAGCAGGGTGGCTAAGCTTTTCGGCGGTTTATTAACTTCCCAGCGGGGTTATTCTTTGGTTGGTACAGTGCGCCCGATGGCCGGGCTAAGATTAATTACCAAAATAGACCTGGGTTACCCCGGCCAATGTAACTACGCTTACATTAACTTACTCGACTACGGGGCTCGCTGGTATTCTGCCTCCCTGGGGAGATTCACTCAGCCGGATTCGATCATTCCAAATCCAATGAGTTCGCAGAGCTTTAATAGGTACAGTTATGTAAACAATAATCCTGTCAAGTATAATGATCCAAGTGGGCATGTTCCGACAGGTGCTGATGATGACACACCTTGTCTTCCAAATTCCCCTTGTTATCCACAATATTTTCCAGCTACTGAAGTTGATGAAGAGCAATTGACCTCTTTTGTCAATGATACTGGAACTAAAGTTGGAGGAAAACAAGTTTATGACTTATACCTTCGGTATTGGAATAATAAAGAAGGAGAACATTGGGATATTTTTGGAAACGATGGAGATTTTAGTATTTGGGATTTTTTATCTTATATGCTTTATTGGGAATCAGGTCAACGGGGGGACAATTCTGAATTAATCGCAGAAGGAACAGTTAGGTTTTTCTTTGGAACAGTTTCTGCAAATACAAGTGCATCAGTAACAAACATACTTAATTGGTGGGGTAAATTTAGTGAATCTACTGCAAGACGATATGTTGCAGGAGTTGATGGTGATCATATTGGTAGAGGCAATTCAATTTCGGATGTAAGACAGTTTAATATTTTCGGGCAGAGATTCCAAAATCCTGGTGACTGGGAGATAGGTTGGAGAGATGGAGTTCGGGGCTACAGACCAGATAGGCCGTTTGGATTTGGAAATCTTAGTGTTTATTATCATAATATAGATGACAAGAGAGAAGCATTATTCATATATATACCTGGTGACGACCCATTTATCATCCCTTCAGGTTGTGCATATGCAAGTGCGGAGCACCATTGGGAAAATGTGTGTCCTGCAGTTACCCCATAGTTACATAAAGGACTGACTCTATGAAACGGTTAATAAAATTCAAAATAATCATTGAAATTCTCCTAATCATTTTTTTAGCAGGGTGCACGAGCACACAAATATCATCTGGAGAACAACCTTACAATTCTGATGTAAATGAGCCATTGGAGATTTTTTCTCAGGAAACGAACGAGAATTTAAATTATTCAGAAAACAGAGTTCCCTCTGTAGAAGCAACTAGTACACCTGTTCAAAATTCTTACTTGACTGAAGAATGTATTTCGATGTTAAATGTGAATTCTGTCCAATTAACAGGTATATTAACTTTGAGGTCAGTAATTGATGATTCACAAAGCTTAATAAACTCAAATACTACACTAGTAAAAAGTTTCTTGAACACAGAATACACTTCCGTGTCCTCTCCAGATCACACGCGGGTGGCTTATATTCAAAAATCTCCTCGTTCTATTGTAATTGCATCTAATGAAGGGGTTATCCTTCAAAAATTTCCTATTGAGGAAAGTTGGTTATGGTTGATAAGCTGGGTTTCAGAAAACCAGATTTTCCTTGAACAGAGGTTGGATTTCAGAACCTCCCGCTATGAGCCCGGTAGATTAATTGTTTTTGACCTAAACACGGGAAGCTATAACGAGCTTTACCCTGATTTCCCAAATATTGTTCCTTTTGTAGAATTATTTCCACATTGGGTAGGAAATATGACTTTTATGCCAACTCCTGATCTGAAGTACATTGTTTATGCTTTAAAAAATCCTAACACTATTAATAATTTATAGAAGGAGTATTATTATGAAAAACATACTTGTAGTTCATGGACCGAATTTAAATCTTTTGGGAGAGAGAGAACCTGATATTTATGGGAAAGTTACTCTTGAGAACATAAATAATAATATCTTAGATTGGGCGAAAAAGAATGATTTGAAAGTTGAGATTGTGCAATCTAATCATGAAGGAGAGATTGTTGATTTAATTGGCCGTGCTAATGATAAATATGA
>JBDLJU010000233.1:0-4869 GCA_039714215.1 Chloroflexota bacterium
CTGCCCTATTCCTCTTCCGGCAGGTCAAGCTGGATGTGTAAATCTTTCAGCTGGTCTGCTTCCGCAGGCGTGGGGGCGTCGGCCATCACATCGCGGGCGGCCTGGTTCTTGGGGAAGGCGATCACCTCACGGATGGTTTCCTCGCCAGCGAGGAGCATCACCAACCGGTCAATCCCGGAAGCAATTCCGCCATGAGGGGGCGCGCCGTACTCAAAAGCCTCCAGCATGTGACCAAAACGCTCCGCGGCGACATCTTCATCCAAACCGATCAGCTTGAAAATTTTGGCCTGCAGCTCCTGGTCATGGATACGGATCGAGCCGCCGGCAACCTCATTGTTGTTCAATACCAGGTCATACTGTGCCCCGCGCATCTTCTCCGGGGCACTCTCGATGTATTGAATATCTTCCGGCACCGGCGAAGTGAATAGGTGGTGGCTGGGGTCCCAGCGCTTCTCTCCCTCATCCCAGAAGGCGAAGGGGAAGTCGATCACCCAGCAAAAGCCGAGCACGTCTGGATCGCGCAGCTCAAGGATCTCCGCCAGGTGGATTCGTAAACGGCCCAGGCAGTCGAAGACCACCTCAGGTTTATCGGCAACAAAGAGCAGCAGGTCACCGGGTTGGGCGTCCATCCGGCTGGTGATCTCGGCGAGGGTTTCCTCAGAGAGGAACTTGGCGAAAGAAGAGCGCTGCTCGCCTTCCGGGGTGATCGCCAGGTAAGCGAGCCCCTTTGCGCCGAACTGCTGCACATAAGTGGTCAAAGCATCAATCTGCTTGCGGCTGTAGCCGCCCAACCCCCTGGCGTTGATCCCGCGCACATGCCCGCCCCGTTCCACTGCGCCGGCAAACACTTTGAATCCGCTCTCTGGGGCAAGATCGCTGATATCGCACAGCTCCAGACCAAAGCGGATGTCGGGGTTATCCTTACCGAAGCGTTCCATCGCCTCGGTGTAGGAAAGCACCGGCCAGGGCACCTGGAAAACCTTTTTCTCAGGCACAACTTCTGCCACCAATTTGGTGTACATATCTTCAAGGGTACCCATCACATCTTCGCGGTCTACAAAGGACATTTCGATGTCCAGCTGAGTGAACTCTGGCTGGCGGTCGCCGCGCTGGTCTTCGTCTCGGAAGCAGCGGGCAATCTGGAAATAACGCTCGATACCGCCGACCATCAGGAGCTGTTTGAGCTGCTGGGGAGACTGCGGCAGGGCGTACACCATCCCAGGATGCACCCGGGATGGCACCAGGTAATCGCGGGCGCCTTCGGGTGTGGTTTTAAAGAGGATCGGGGTCTCGATCTCCAGGAAACCGGCAGAATCGAGGTAATCACGGATAAACTTGGTGACTTTGTGACGCAGGACCATATTCGAGCGCATCCGCTCCCGACGGAAGTCCAGGTAGCGGTATTTCAGACGCACGTTCTCGTCGACATCTTCTTCTTTGTTGATCGTGAAAGGCGGGGTCTTGGCTTTGTTGAGCACCTTAACGCTCTGCACCGCCACCTCGATCTCCCCGGTTTCCAGGTTGGGGTTGATCATCTCTGCCGGCCGAACGCGGACGGTACCAACAACCTGCACAACCCACTCGTTGCGCACCTGGTCGAGGGCGGCATGCGCTTCCGGGGATTCATCCGGGTCGGCCACCAGCTGGACCAATCCAAAGCGGTCGCGCAGATCGATGAAGATCAGCCCGCCGTGGTCACGGCGGCGGTTCACCCAGCCTGCCAGGGTTACAGTTTGATCGGCATCTTGACTGCGGAGCTCACCGCAAGTATGTGTTTTATACATCATAAACTCCTCTAAAAGATTATCAATTATTTCCTAAAACGAACAATTTCGAGCAGTACTCAGCTCGAAATTTTAAGAGATTGTTTTACGTTCTCAAATAAAAAACCCGAGCGAGGATTCTCATTTCGCGTCGGGGATCAGGCGCCTGCTTGAAGGGATTAACATCCAGGCAAACATACACCCTGCTCCCGACGCCAGGGATTGGTATCCTTGTGAGAAGATCCTCTCCAAATCAATCGATCTGCCTGAATTTTCATAGCCGAATTATAGCATAGCCCTTTCGCTTTGCAGAGGAGAATGACTGCTGATTTTCAAATGATCCAAATCCCACAAATTTTACAAAAGATTAGTAAAAATCCCCGCTTGCATTTGTGATTTTTTGTACTATAATAGTAATAACAAGTTATATGGATATGTTTA
Source organism: Chloroflexota bacterium (assembly GCA_039714215.1). Taxonomy (GTDB): domain Bacteria; phylum Chloroflexota; class Anaerolineae; order Anaerolineales; family UBA11579; genus UBA11579. The sequence continues at coordinate 2,205 of JBDLJU010000233.1, forward strand.
TAGTATAATACCGAGGATATGGAAATGAACAAAACCCTCAAGGATGAGATCAACCGCCTTCATGCTCAGGTTTGCAGCGGTCTGGCAGACCCTAACCGAATTTTAATCCTGTATAAGCTTGCCGAAGAACCGCACAATGTCAGCGACCTGGCAAACAGATTAGAGATCCCCCAGCCAACCATTTCCCGGCATCTGAAGGTGCTGCGTGAACGTGGGATGGTGACCGCAGTTCGAGATGGGCAATCGGTGTTTTACAGCCTGGCGGACCGCCGGATCATCAAAGCGCTCGATCTGCTGCGTGCGATCCTCGCCGATACGCTGGAAGAGCAGGTTGAACTTGCTCGCACCGCCACCGAGACCTTTGGCCCATCAGAGTAATTTGAACTGATCGCTGAAACTTTGAATATAGAAAACTGAGCAGCTTGTCTGGCTTAGTCTTAAATACAAAAATTGCGATGAAATTATCGCAATTTTTTTTGATTAACGATGTTTGACGCTTTAATCACCATCTCGCTGCTTCTTGAATTCTTTCCACTGTTTTCGAACTAAGTAATAAATCAGCAGCACCAGCAGCAGCGGCCAAAACCGTTCGATCAGGAATAAGATCCCATATAGCAATGCGCTGAACCTGAAAAATGACATCGATACTCCACAATATCGTTTCTGGTGAACTCCAGCAAAGTTTAACACAGAAATGCTAAACCGTTACAATTTCCCCGTTCGATGCTAATTATGGGCCGGGTTCGACCGCCAATACCAGGATCGATCCATCCGCGCTGGCGTAGACTAACGAATACCACCCGCCGATCTGCGGTTCGATCATCGCCCACTCTTGGGCACGCACGTTGCTGAGATGGTGATCGACATAGATCGCTTCGACCCCAGCCGAGAGCATCGAGTGATATAAGGCCTCTGGCGAGTCTGAATCCAGTCCAGCCAACGGGACAAAGCTCATCTGGGCGCTGACAACCGCTCCCGGCGCCCCGGCAGCAACCAGCGTATCCTGGGGGTAATCCGAAAACAACGTCAGGATCGCTTCTTCTTCTGCGAGCGGCGCACTGCGCTCAAATGAGATCAGATCATATCCGCCGTGCAGGAAGACCCCCGCCGCGAGGAGCAGGATCAGCGGCAGCGCCTGGGCAAACGGCTTTCCTTCGAGCTTCAAAGCTGCGGTCAGCCCCCACCCGATCCACAATGATGCCAGGATCAGTCCGCCGGTGAGATACACCGGACCCAGCTCGGCGAGCAGGCCCACAGCGGTAATTCCGACCAGCAGACAGGTAAGGATCAGTCTAGGTTTTCGCTTAAGGAATAACTCCACCAGCTCAAAGACCCCCAGCAAACCAAGCACGTAGAATATAACAAACGGCAAGTAAAAATAACCAGGGCGGTAGAAGGTCAGCAGATAGACCAGCAGATAGAGCATCCAACCGCCCAAGATTAACAGCAATTCCTTCTGCCTGCCTCGCAGCAAACGGATCACGCCCAGCGCGCCGAAGAGCACAAGGCTGAAGGCAGTCTGCCCGCCGTAGGCGCGATATGCAATCCCCGGCAGCTTTTTGAGCATCTGGAACAGGCGGCCGGCGTAGGCTCCCGGGCTGCCGGCAATTGCTGACAGCACGGAGTAATTGTTTTCTTCCGCGCTGCCGTAGAGCTCTTCTGCCTGCTCCAGGGCACAGGCCAGCTGGGCACCTTCACAGGTATGGTCGTCACCGTAGATGAAATACTGGCCCTGCATGAAGGCCACCCAGGTGCGCTGTTTGGTGCCGAGGTAGAAATCACCGGTGACTGCGGCGTAGATCAGCAGGTAGCCAAGGAGCAAGCCGAAAAATGGAGCAATACCTGCAGTCAGCTTACGTTTTAGCGGCACTCCGCCATTTTTAATCACGATAAGGACGATCAGCAAAAATACCCCAAACAAGATCAAGCCATCATTGCGGGTCAGCGCGGCCAGCCCGAGGAAGCTGGATGCATACCAGATACTCGCTTCTTTCAATGTATTGCGGTAGCGCAGCAGCTGCCAGAGGGCAAAGCCGGAAAGCACGGCAAACAAGGCATCAGACTGGAACTTGAGCATCGAGACCATCGCGGGATAGACCAGGGCAACGCCAAAGACCGCCGCCGGCCAGGGGACCAATTTAACTTCCCTGGCGACCAGGTAGAGGCTGAGGAAGGAGAGCAAAAAGATGATCACCCGCCCAATTGAGGCGACCGCCGGCAGCCAATTCCCCTGCGAGGCGAACGGCAGGTAGAGCAGCGCGAAAAAGCTGGTGGTCAGCGGGCTCCAGGAGAACTCCGGCAGCGTACCCTGGGTCAGCGCCCGGCCGCGGATGATGTAGTTGGCTTCATCCCAGTAGTTGATCTCGGTGATCCGCACGGTGAGCGCGTCAAAATTAAACGCTAACAGCACCAGAGCCAGGAGCAGCAGGATCAGCCATTGGGAACGGAGAGTACGACCAACATGAGTGGAATTTTTATCATTCATTTTGTTTTTTCAATGTTCTCAAGATCGCAGATTGACCTGGTGACTTCTCCCGTGGGCCGATGAATCACGTTATTGGGGCACTCAATCCTGATCTTTTTGGTGTGAGGCGATTATAGCATAATGATAGGAAATCGAACCTCCACCAAAAATCCTATTGACTGCAAAATTCACCCTTAACCG
>JBDLJU010000234.1:0-4865 GCA_039714215.1 Chloroflexota bacterium
GACCTGGTCATCGACCGAGAAGCTTACACCGTTAACCGCGATGGCGAAAACATCCAGCTGACCCTCACTGAGTTCAACATCCTTTCAACACTTGCCAGCCAACCAGGCAGAGTGCTTTCCCGCCTGCAGCTGCTGGAAGCCACCCAGGATGGCACCGTCTATGATGGCTATGAGCGCACCGTTGATACACATATTAAAAATTTACGGTCAAAGCTGGAACCAGACCCCAAAAATCCTCGCTACATCGAAACAGTCTTCGGTGTCGGGTATAAGTTTGGAAAAGGTTAGCCATGCGCTGGCGGTTATTCTTAACATTTACAATTGTAGTGCTGGTCTCCGTGCTGAGCCTGGTGCTGCTGATCAACAACAACGTGACCAATACGGTCTACGATTTTGGGCAAATGGGCGGTTTTCAAGGGGCAGACCGGCTGGTTTCCGAATTTGAAAATTTTTATGCAGAAAACCAAAACTGGGTCGGGATTGAAGAGCAATTTTTTAACCCCGAGGGTCCCAGCGGCATGGGACACGGCAGCGGGCGAGGGCAAGGCGGCGGAAATGCCCCGATGATGTCTGAAAATTTCGCCCTGGTGGATGCTGAGGCTGAGCTGATCTTTGCCAATAACCTGGAGCTGAGCAGCGACCTGACCACCGATTTCCTGCAGTACGCCCTTCCGGTCAGCTTTCAGGGAGAGCCAGTCGCTTACCTGATCACCGAGAACAACTCATCTGGGCTTAACCAAGGAATCAGTGAAAGCCTGGCAGGGACGTTAACCGAATCAATGCTGCCCGCAGTGCTGATCTCTGGCTTGAGTGCGCTGCTGCTGGCCCTGTTATTTGGCTATGCGCTTAATCGCCCAATCCGTAACCTCACCCATGCGGCGGAAAAACTTGCCCAGGGTGATCTCACACATCGAGTGCAGGTCAGCGGTAAAGATGAGATCAGCCAGTTGGGTGACACCTTCAACCACATGGCCGGATCATTACAAAAAGCGCAGGAAAACCGCCGGGCGATCACCGCAGATATTGCTCATGAACTGCGCACGCCATTGGCGGTGCAGCGCGCCAACCTGGAGGCGCTGGAAGATGGGGTTTACCCCCTCACCCAGGAAAATCTGCAGCCCATCGTGCAGCAGAACCAGCTTCTCACCCAGCTGGTCGAAGACCTGCGCACGCTGGCGATGAGCGATTCGGATTCGCTGAAGCTGGAGCGCAACCCGCACAACCTGATCAATTTGACCGGGCAGGTTGTTGAAAATGCCCAGCCGCAGTTTACCCAGCAAAAGATTGATCTTGAATTTATCCACCCAGGCCGCTGCCCAGAGGTGACGCTTGATCCGCGCCGGATCACCCAGGTGATCAATAACCTGCTGCAAAACGCGCTGCGCTTCACTCCTGCGGGCGGAGAGGTCTTAATCAGGCTGTCCTGCCAGTCAGATGGCATCTCGATCGAAGTGCAGGACAGCGGTGAGGGCATCCCTGCGGAGTCGCTCTCCAAAATTTTTGACCGTTTTTACCGGGCAGACCAATCCCGGGCTCGAGACAAAGGAGGCAGCGGCCTGGGATTAACCATCGCCAGCAGCCTGGTGAAAGCGCACGGCGGCCAGCTCACCGCCGCCAACGCGAATGATGGCGGAGCCGTGTTTTCGATATTCTTGCCGTTTTAGGGGAGAAAACTGATGCCGATCACCAATAATGTCACCCGCATGCTCGACAGTAAAAAGATCATCTATCTGGCACATGCCCTGCCGGAAGAAAAAGTCGGGGCAATCGAAGCAGCCGAGATGATTGGCCTGCCTCCGGAGCAAGTTTTCAAAACGATTGTGGCAGTCCGCCCCAAAGGCGGGAAAGCCGTGCTGGCCTTGGTCCCTGCCCATCAGGAATTGGACCTCAAGGCACTGGCGAAAGCATTGGGTGAGAAGAAAATAGCGCTGGCCAGCCATGCCGAGGCAGAAAAGCTGACCGGTTTACAGACCGGAGGAATCTCCCCGCTGGCGTTGATCAATAAAGGTTTCCAGGTCGTGGCGGATGCCTCTTTTACCCAGCACGCTCAGGTAGCGCTCTCCGGCGGGCAGCGGGGACTCAACCTGCAGTTAGCCCCCGGTGCGGTGGTCAAATTGGTAAATGCCCGCCTGTCGCCGATTTCAGGGTAGCAAGTGCCCTGGTTTCTGGCCTTATTTCTTTTGCCTCCCCATAGAGTGCTTCACCATCATTTGAATCAGCTCGGCATACTCAAGCCCATAAATTTCTTTGGCTGCCTGCGGCAGGAAACTTTTCGGACCCAGCCCTGGCATAATATTGATTTCCAACACATAACAATCTAAACCATTCATCCTGAGATCCACCCGGCTGTAATCCTTGGCCCCAAGAATTTCAAAAGTCCTTTCTGCCAGGTCGATCATCTTTTTGCGTAATTTCCCCTCCTGTACAAGTTTGGTCTTCTCTAAATCTTGTTGTGCTGATTCATAGCTGAGAATTTCTTTGTTTGCCGCCATTGCCTCGTAATCAATCTCTATTGGCGTAAACAGCCTGGTTTCTCCATCAATGATCCCAACACTGCATTCACGCATCTCAGGTCCGGTGATAAACTCTTCCACAAGAGCCGGTTGATCATGTTCCTCATGAATCCGTTGGATGATTTTATTCAGGGCAATCTCGTCATATACGACAGAATCTTCCCTGATTCCAATATGACCGCCCTCATTGACTGGTTTTACGATCAATGGGAAACCGATCTTTTTTGCCTCAGCGCTCGTTTGAAAAGTTTTATCTTTAACAACAAAAAACCGCGGTGTGGGAATCCCTTGATCGGATAACAGCTTCTTGGTGGCTGCCTTATCCAGTCCGATTTCAACAGTTTCACCACTGGAACCCAGATGCGGGAGACCGATTTCATCTAGAATACCAGGCAGAAATCCCACCTTATTTTCTTCATCCAGATATTCCGCAATATTGAACACAAAAAGCTTCTTACGGCGTTCTAATCGCAGTTTGTTAATATTACTTGTCAAATCCAATCGCTTAAAAGCATTGATCGAGTGTACCCGCCATTCCTCTTTAAGGCTTTGTTCGATCAATTGATACGTCTCTAGACTCCTCCAGGGTTTCCTGGTATACGATTCAATTAATATGATTTCCAGGTTGCTTCTCATCAATCACCTGTTAACCGGCCGGGACGTAATACCAGGTCGTTTTATCCCTGGTATGTTCAAGTCTCGATTTGCCAACAGACATTGAAAGTAAAGTTTCAGGAGCTTGATGGGAAAGACCCAAATTTTCAACCGTTCTCCCAATTTCCCAGTAATCCTTCCTGCGAATAATCGAGGCCAGTCGAATAATACTTTCCATCCCACGAACACGGATGCCGAGCATATTCCCCAGCGAGGCCATTGGCACCAGGCTCATGGGGATATCTTCATTGATATATCGATGGTTAATCGTTGAGGGGGCCTTAATCCCACGATAGCCTTCTTGAGTACGGATCGTTTCGTATAAATCCTCCCCTTCCACGTCATACGCCATCTTCAACCATTCGATCGCTGACATTAACTTAATCCCTAAGGCAGCACCAATTTTCACCCGTTCTCGATCAATCGCCTCCATCACCCTGGCAATTGAAGGGGTTACCCCTTCAAGATAGAATTGGAACTCACCACCTGTGGCTTCAATCCATCCAGCGTTATGCAGGGTGATCGTTGGGTGGAAGATCGCGCCAATATTATCCAATCCAGTATGTAGAACGGTCTTGCCATCAATAAATTGAGGATAATATGGTTTTAAGGCTTCAATTACTGTTTTAGTGCCAGTTGCTGGGAATGCAGCCAGAGGAACGGCATCTTTTATCCGATGAATTAAAGCCTGGGCAGGACCCTGGGAACGGGAAGCATAGATAAACGTTTGGGTTTCCGCAACAATCACATCGGCAGTGCAGTCATTTTTTGAGAGGATCTTCCTGAATTCAAAGGCGCCAAATGTCCTGCCCGGATTCAGCACAATGATCTGGCCATTTTGTAAGAACGGGGAAATCTGCTGTGCGATTTCCGCATGTGCAAAGGCGGGCAATACCACCATGATAATCCTGCTGGCTTTCACTGCTTTTTCAATATCGGAGGTCATTAATGCGATTTCTCCAAAGTCTTGAAAAGCTTCTTCACTTTTTAAGGATATCCCGCCGCGTTCATTGATCGCTTCAATATTTTTCCACGTCCGGTTCCATAGTGTAACCTTGGCGCCCATAATTGCCAGGTGGGCGGCCATCGCTTTTCCACCATTCCCTGCACCCATCACTGTGATTTTTTCTGCTTGTCTCATCCTGTTCTCCTCGCTAGTAGTTTCGTCACTCTTTCTCCCTCGCTAATCGGCTTGCCAGTATGCTTATCGATCACAATACATGCTCCTCGGTGATCGATCTTTGTCGAAATTTCTCCTCTGCCATAGGGATTATTGATCAATTGCGGCGCGTCCAGTAAGCCTGCAGTGACCGCCATTGAAAGGACAGCTGGATTGGATAATGCATCTGTTGAAACACCCGTTTCAAGCTGGCTGATTGCTTCAATCAAAATCTTTGCTTCAGCCACCAATTCTCCAACCCGCTTTTGTATATTTTCAGCTTCGGTCAGATCAATTTGGCTTTGCAGCGCATGCTCAACTGCTTTTCGAGCCATTGTGCAGGATTCGATAACCTCTTTTCCGGTTACCGCGTGATCTGCCTCAGGGTATCCAACCACATGCAAAATATCGGGCTTAAGCGCCATTTGCACAAAAACCGTGGTCGCCAGATGTGCCCTGGCCTGATCTAAATCGACCGGATAGCTCAATAACCCTGTTCGGGTTTGTTTCCAAATTTTGAAATCTTCAGTCTCAAGAGT
>JBDLJU010000235.1:0-4828 GCA_039714215.1 Chloroflexota bacterium
TAAATGCTGGTGATTGATTACCATACGTCAGAAAATAATTGCACAAGCATTGGAGCTCGGAAAAGAGTCAACCGGGTGGAAATCTTTACCCCAACAACAACCAGCTTTCTACTTAAGTTCTGATTAAGATGCCTGGCTTATCTGCTGGCATCCCACTCAGCAAAATTTCATACACCAAGTGAAAGGAAGGAATATGACCCACCCGCTCGTAACCCAACTTCGTTTTGCCCGCAGTGAATTTGTTCGCTGCCTGGAGGGCGTCTCTGATGAAGATGCCCGTCACCGGATCATGCCAATGAACTGCATCAGCTGGATGATTGGACACCTCGCCGCCCAGGAGCAGTACTATTATATTTATTTCCCCCAGGGCAGTGTGCCTCACCCGCAATTGAATAAGCTGGTTGGTTTCGGTCACCCGGCAACAACCCCGCCCCTGGACGAAATGTGGCAGGCCTGGCGAGACATCACCGCGGCAGCAGACCCATTCCTGGATACACTGACAGATGAGCAACTGCTGGTTTATCCCGAGCAGAAAATCAAGGGATTTGAGGATTCATTATTCGGAATGGTCAGCAAAAAGGTTCTGGAACAAAGCAGTATTCAATCGGGTGAGAGCTTCGGCACCAGGATCCTTCGCACCACCTACCATTACTTCTTCCACACCGGTGAAGCACATGCCGTGCGCCAGCAGCTCGGACACCCTGACCTGCCGTTCTTTGTCGGGGGTATGCCAGATGACCTGTTCTATGAGGAAGATTAAGCGTCATCCCGATTACCAGCGATAGAAAATTATTGAATAAAAACAGACAAGATTTTTAGAATCTTGTCTGTTTTTAATGTTTAATGGTTATTTTTTTTAGCGATCAATTTCAGGTGATCGTGAACTGCAGCGGGGAGGAGGCTTGAAGACTATGACAAAAATCACAGGCTCAAGCCCTTCTTTTTAATTGGTGAATTAGGCGGCTAAGGCTTTTATTTTTTTTCTTTTTATGTGGGGACAGCGTTGTCCCCACACCCCTCGCCGGGGGAGCGACTCCCCCGGACCCCGTCATTAAGTGTGTGATGTGTGAGACTTGATTATAGAATCGAGGTGCAGCCTCTAAGCTTTTTTTGGAAACATGAAAAACCCTGACAGGTCGCCAAAGCTATGCTATGTGATCCTGTCAGGGTTGGTGTCAAATGGTTATTTGAAATTGGTGTTAATTACAATTGATCGTGAACTGCAGCGGGGGTGAAGTGAAGGTATTGGAGCCGACTGCCTGCACCCGGGCGGTGGCAGTCACCGACGACGATGAGAACAACGCATAAGGCAGGGAGAGCGTGGCCGGCCCGGCGACAGTGTCTGAGTACTCGGGCGGCGGGTCGAAGACATAGCCCGAAGGGGAGACCGTGGTGAGGATCAGCTTGTAATTGACGATCCCATCTGAGGAGGTGGTCACCGTGTAGGTGAAGTTGATCTGTGCCGGGCAGGAACCGGAGAAATTGACCGGGTTGGCAGTCACGGTTGCATTGGTGATCGTGGCTCCGCCGGCAATCCCCTGCGGCGAGTTTCCGGTCTGCAGGTCATCACCCGAGACGACCACGATCAGCCAGACCGCCATGTCGAAATCAGGTCCGGTACCGAAGATCTCGCCGTCTTCGTTTTCCAGCATCCAGTAGCTGCTGTGCTCCCCGGCGGCGTCTGGTGCGGTCAGGTCTACGGAGATATTGACGAAGCCATCCGGCGGCACCTCAGCGGGGAACGGCACCCGGTCGGGGGCGCCCATCTGCTCTTCGTCATCGAAGACCAGGTGATACTCAGTGGTCCAGGTGGCGGTGCCCACGTTCTGCAGGCGCCAGGTCTTGGTGAACTCCTCGCCCTTTTCTACCGAGGCATAGTCGGGGATGGTCACATCGGAGACAAAGCGGGCTTCGTCTGTGCCGTGCTCACCGTCATCCTCATCATCATCTTTGGGGGTTGCGGTGGCGTCCGCGGGGTCATCGCCGGGTTCGGAGCTGTCTTCGGCAGGGCTGTCCGCCTCGCCAGGATCATCGCCGCCGGCAGGACCGGATACACTGCCCTGCTGGACGGCTTCGACAGTCATCTGCACAATTGCTGCAGAAGTGGGGTCAAGCTGCTCAGGGAGCGCATCTCCGGGGAGGTTGCATCCCACCAGCAGGACCAGCCCGATCACGATACTAAATATCAAAATTCTCTTCATTTTTCCTCCAGAATTAAAGATTCTCCATCCTGGTGCCGTTTCCATTATACATTCAAAACGGGGAGGGAACTCCCACTTTTGATGATTTCACCCGCTAATCTTGCTATAATAGAAAGATCAAAAGAAAAACCTAGAGCAATCTCTGAAATCTCACTGCCCCTGCAACCCCGCCCATCAAACCATGCTAAATATACCTGAGGAGGAAAAAATGAACGCGAGAAAACTTTCTGTGCTGACCGCCGTGCTGGTGACCGCCCTGCTGCTGGCTGGCTGCACCCTGCCGTTCTGGGACCTGCAAGATACGGACAGCAATACAACGAACGATCCTGTTTCGGAGCCGCCTGAGCCAGCCGTCGAGGAAGACAGCGGCGATTTCCCCGGCAAAGAATTCTGCAGCGAGATCTCCCCCTATTTTGCGCCCTACTACCCCTGGGAAATTACGATCACGCCGGAAACCTTCTCCAGCGAAGCGAGCGGATTGGGCGGCGCAGGCTGCCGGGTGGAAGCCGCGGGGACCGGAGACCAGATCACCGAATGGGGCACGATAACCAGTTTGACCTTCCAGAACATCGAAGCGGGAGGCTGGGTGTCTGACCCGGCCTTCATCGGGGGGGGCGCGGGCGGAGAATTGCTGACCATGCGCAAGGACGGGATTGTCTGCCGCCTGATCTCTGAAGTGAAACCGGCCTCGGCAGACCTGTGCTCCGGGGACGAAGCGCTGGCTGCCTGCCTGGCAGAGCTCTCCCCGACAGAGATCATCTACCAGCTCAGCGCCGATTGCACCCCCGACGGCTTTACCGCTGAAGCGCCAGTGGAGATCCCCCCGCTGGTCACAGAGCGGGTGGAATTTAACCCCGGGGCGATCTCCGTATACCTCAACGGCAGGCTCGAGCACGGTCACAGCTACACCTATGTGCTCACCGTGCTGGGAAGCCAGGACATGCTGATTGATTTGAATACCAACCCGCCGCTCGGTGGGCTGATCACCCTGTTCGCCGAGAGCGGCCAGGTATTCCTCTCCGACCATGGGGACTCGATGGAATGGATCGGTACGGTACCCGCCACGCAGGATTACTTCATCACCGTGGCGGCGGGCCCCGAGGATGCGATCGACTACAACCTCAAAGTGCTGATCCCTCCGGTGGGCGAAGCGCTGTTGCGCAATTACACAGCGCTGGATTACACAGAATGCAATACGCTCTCAGCACAGGTCAGCCAGATCATGGGTGTACCCGCTTATGTGACTTCCTCTTTGTTTGAGGACCACGTGACCAACACAGTGGGTGGGAGCTGCCTGATCTCTGCCTGGGGGAATAAGGTCGAGATCCCGGATTGGATCGGAACGACCGATGCGGTGGTTGCATGGATCGAAGCGCTGGGATGGGTGGAGGACCATGCCTACGCTGCCGGCGGGGCGACAGGCATCTCGACTGCATACCGCCAGGGCAGCAAGATGTGCATCTACACCCAGAGTATCAGCCCCCAGAGCCGGTCTTTATGCCCCACCGACCAGCCGATCTCGATCTGTCTTGGCGCGCTGCCTCCCGAGCAGGTGATTTACCTGGTTGAGCTGAACTGCGCCACAACGAATTAACCTCGGCCAATTATTTTTTGGCTTTTGCTGGTTTTGGGTTGATTCTTGATAAAATTTGTCTATAATGGGAGATAATGGTTCTTTTCAAAGGAGAACAAAATGAAACGGATGAGACTATTAATCACAGTAGGGATGGTTTTATTGCTGACGCTTGCCTGTGCGTCGATTGGTACCGGAGACAACAACAACGCCAATCAAGATCATGCACAGAACAATACCGATCAGAACGATGCAGAGGATAACAACAGCGAGAATGATGGCTCCCACGATGACGAAGGCAAAGCTGGCTCACTGGGGGAGACCGATTTTGGCCGCCTGCTTGAATCCGGTGACCTGATCCTTGACTCGATTAATTCCAACGCCGACGAGGAAACCAACGGCCGGATCCTCACGGTGCAGTTCACCAACCCAACCAACGATGAGATCATCGTTTCGCTGCCCTGCGGTCTGATCTTCGTGCCCACCGAGACGGAGGAGCAGCCGATGATGATGGTCCAGCCGCTGGACCTGCTGCTCTCCCCCGGGGAGAGCGCTCCCTTCACGCCCTATGTGGTCTGTGCAGATCTGTTTACCCCGCCCCCGGAGATCAACTCAGGATACACGATCGGCTACCTGGCCAGCGACCAGCTCCTCGCCTTTGCCGAGTGCATCTGCGACATTCCGCTGAGCGACGAGGAGGACAGCTTCGACGGCGTGGGCGTGCAGTTCGCCACCTGGACGATCGCCACTAACGGAGATTTCACCGCGGGGCTGGATGGGGAGGAAACTGCTTTTGGAGATGAATTTGAAGGTCTCGGGGCGGACGAATTGATCCAGTCCGTCACGGAAATGTTCTCGTTGTACGGCAGCGAGTGGATCGACCGCTGCGGGATCATCCTGGAGCAGCCGGCAGAGTAGGTACCAGGCCCTCGATATAATCAAATAGGATCGAGAAGCGTGCTTTTCGATCCTATTTTCAATTCCGAGCGAGTAATTTTGCTTAAAGCTTAAAATAGACGGTGGTGCCCTTGTCTAGCTCTGATTCAACCCAGAT
>JBDLJU010000236.1:0-4799 GCA_039714215.1 Chloroflexota bacterium
CCAGCTGACCTTCAATTACCTGGAAAAAAGTGTTACCGTCGTAAAAATTATTCTCAGCCAGGAAAACGAAGTTATTCACCGCAAATGGCGCGATATCCGGGTATAGGGCCAGCTGGATATCGCCCTTCTCAGTGTGCAAAGTTGCCAGATAATCCAACTCCGGGTCAATCGTAATTTCTGGGCACTGGCTGAACTGCTTATTTACCAACCTGCCGGAAGGGATCATTAAATTTTCCAACCAGTAATAAAAGCTGGCTACAGAATCGATATAGATGGGAATAGGATTGCCGTTGATCAAAGCGACCGGCGCGCTGGGTTGTCCAAGCAGCACTGCCTGATTGGACTGCTCAGCTATCAGGGCAGATACCGTGGGGCTCTGGAAGTCCAATTGGAATTGTTCAAGATCTAAACCTAAATCAACAATTTCTTGCTCCAGCCAGGTCAGAAAATCTGCCTCACTTAATTGCAGCCATTCTTCCTGCCGGTCAAATAGAATTGAATGTACATCCCAAAACCGGTCCTGCAGCCCGCCAGCTTCAGCAGCTTTTGCCGCCATTACAGAGATTGGGTTCTCCAAATCAGCGAAGTGACGAAAAACCAGCCGCAGATCCTCTGGATAGTAAAGCAGCGCGTCGGTCAGCGCCCATTCAGTGGTCAGGCAGGTCTGGCAGGCGAAATCGTTGTAGACAATGATCGTCACGCTGTAGCCTTGTTCCAGCCCGGCGGTATGATCTGTCTCGGCAACCATTTCTGGTGCGGCCTGGCTTTGTGCAGTACATTCTGCTACTGAACGCTGAATCTCCGCAGGAACGAGGGTGTAAGTTGCGGTTGGCTGGACTCCCTGCGGTTTTCCACGGCACGCTGAAAGCCAGACAAGCGCAATGGTGATCAGCAGTATTCTAAATATTTTTTGAATGGATTTAGTCTGCATAGAATTATTCTACCAGTTTATCAGCCAGGCGGATGTACCCCTAAAGTCAGGCTGACTATGGCGCAACCAGGCTTAAAAGCTGCTCAAATGATTTCACCCTGGCAATCTTTTCAATAAAATCACCCAGGCTGTCAGCCTGGGCGCGCAGCTCGCGCACCGCGCCCCCCACCGGGTCTTCTCCAGCTGAGCCTCCAGGGCTGTCGGCATAAGCGCCGTAGAAAGCAAAGTAGGCCTGGTTCAGCTTGCGGATATGGTAGCCATGCTCCCAGAAGAACTCGCGGCGAGCCTCCATGTACGATTCTGCCTGATTAATTTTTCCCTCGATCAGCAGCTGATCGACCTTGACCCTGGTTTCAAACATTTCAGCCCGGAAATCAAAAACTGGGGGGACCGCTTCCGGGAGCGGATCAGGAGATTGTTCCACAGGTGGTTGAGGGGGAGGAGGGATAAATTCCGGGAAGAACTCGGCAATCACCGCTGCTCCGATCTCGTTCCCTGCGATACTGGCCGTTGTTTCGTTGATCGTCCGCAGTTCAGGAGACTCACCGTAACGCACCCCCAACGGGTTAAAGGTCAGGTAGTTATGGATCCATTCATGGGCAACCACCTCCATCAGCCAGTTCAGGTTGGTGGATTGAGCAATCATTGAAGGGTACGTCCCCACGCCCCCGATCGGCACGACCAGCGTGGAAACATCCTGGCTGGTGCTGATCTGCTCTTCCAGGCGGATATGGTCCTCGATCGTCTGATCCACCGCCAGGGAGATATTGGCATCCTGCTGGATGATCTCCCGCGGTGAGACGATCAGCGCCCATGGAAGCGGGGTGCTGTGAAACATCACCTGTGGAACCGGCTGGCCAGTAAAATCTAATTCTTCTTCCGCAATCACCTTTGTGACCATTTGCTGGATGACCATTTCGGTCAGCGGTTGGATTTCTGCTCTCTGACGGTACAGGTCTTCCAACTGGGCCGTGACTGGAGCGGCGGTTTTCTCTGGATCAGCGACATTCGGGTCCGTATAGATCAGGCTGAGCTGGTACTCCGCAGTTTGAATTTGCCCTACGAGGTCAAGATACTCAAAAACCACCTGGCGCTGTTCTTCCCGGTTTAGATAATCCGCTAACCCCAGCGAGGCGAAGCTTAACTTGGTCAGCAAGGCGTCAATCGTCCAATCTATATAATCAAATTCAATCGCTCGGGTATAAGCACGGATTTGTTCTCTCTCGTCACTGAGGGGCACTGTCCCTGGACCCAGGGCGAACAACAGCACACCCCCAATAAAGATCACCTGCACGAAATACTTGATTCGTTTCCACCAAGACATAGAAGGGATGATACTTTGAAGCCGCAAAGAAGTCAAATTACAGTGTGGAGGAGTTTTATTCCTTGGTTGGAGCTGATTCCCTCGATGTTCGATTATAATAACCAACTGGCCGGCTGGAGTTCAATCCAACAGCTGCCGCACTCACCAACCATATTCAGTGCTAACCACACAGGAACTGCTTCTTTTAGGAACGTCGATGACCGACTTTACCCCCAGACCACGGATTTGGCACAAGGCAATTAAAAAGATCGCCGCAACCAGCTTCGGCAGCTGGCTGCTGGCCGGCAACCTCCACCGCCTGGACCGCCCGGTGCTCAGGTTGACTAAGGGGCGTGCAAACCTGACCAGTTTGCTGGCTGGGCTGCCGGTTGTGGTGCTGACTGCTAAAGGAGCCAGAAGCAGACTTCCCCGCACGCTTCCGCTGGCCGCCATACAGGACGGCAGCCGCCTGGTGCTGATCGCATCCAGCTTCGGCAAAGCCCAGCATCCCTCCTGGTACTACAACCTGAAAGCCAACCCTGATGCAGAGGTCCAAATTAACGGGGCCACATATCCTTGCACAGCCCGTCAGGCCGAAGGAGCAGAGCGGGAGGAATATTGGAAAAAAGCTGTAGAAATGTATACCGGATACGCTCGCTATGCCGATAAAGCCAACCGCCAGATCCCGGTAATCGTGCTCGAGGTTGATGGCTTAAGCTAAATTTCGCACGCCGAGGCGTGACCTGCGGCACGTGCAGGCCGACACTTAGATCAGTTCCCCGGGGGACTTCACCAGATCAATCTTCAGTCTTAACATTACCCTGATCAAAAAATTAAAGAATTTCCTGGAGATTGATATGAGCGCGACAACCGATATATTCCCAAAATCAGAACGACGCGGCGAGGCGATTGCCAACAGCCTGACCCACGGCTTTGGAGCCGCTTTGAGCATCCTCGGATTGATCTTCCTGATCATCCGGGCGGTCAATTTCGGCACCGTCTGGCACCTGGTTAGCTTTTCGATCTACGGAGTCTCGCTGATCCTGCTCTACCTTGCTTCAACTGTGTATCACAGCATTCCCACAAACAAACCGCTTAATCTGGTCTTCCAGCGCCTGGACCACGCCGCGATCTATCTGCTGATTGCCGGCACCTACACGCCCTTCATGCTCACCAACCTGCGCGGTCCGCTCGGCTGGAGTATCCTCGGCATCGTCTGGGGAATCGCCCTGATCGGCCTGGTATTAAAAATTGGTTTCCCCAACCGCTTCAAAAGTCCGACCGTGGTGCTCTACGTGCTGATGGGCTGGTTGTTCGTTGTCGCTTTCCGTGATGCGGTCACCCAGATTGAGGTTTTGAGCCTCTCCCTGCTCTTCATTGGCGGTGTGCTTTACACTTCCGGGATTTTATTTTATGCCTGGGAAAAACTGCCCTACAGCCATGCGATCTGGCACCTCTTCGTGCTGGGCGGGAGCATCACCCACTTCTTCTCGGTGATGAACATTCTCTAAACCCAAACCGTATCGAATTAATCGCACTCTTTGGTATTCAATCCCTGATATTTTTAAATCTGGTTGTTGGTTCAAACAACAAAAAATGAGCGGAATTCCGCTCATTTTTATTGTTGACAGGTGAAAGACTGTCAACGAAATTGGAAGCACCAAGCCAGTGCGGTATTTAGTTATTATCCAGCGTAGCTCCAACCCAGATGAGGAAGGGATAGGGTTTCGTCAGCTGAGAAATCTTTGTGGACGTCCCCGCCAACCACTTTGGCGATCACTACGGAATGCCCTGCACCGGTATCGGTGATCTCAAGCACCTCACATTCTAAATAGGCAGAGGCAGCATCAAGCACGGGGACACCTGTGACTGGTCCATCAGCAAATTGAGCGTCCTTGACCTTCCCAGGATTTTTCTCCCTGCTTTTCGTATATGCCTTGATCTCATCAGCGTCATCTTGGTGGAAAATATTGATCACAAATTTCTTGCTCTTGGAAACCAATTCCATCGAATAAGAACTGTTCTGCAGACCAATTACCACATGCTGCGGTTCAAAAGATACCTGGCTGAACCAATTCAGCACCATCACATTCATCGCATCCTCGTCACGGCTGCTGAGGGCGTAAAAACCATAAGGGACCATTTTTAGGGCTTGGGAAGCCTTATTTTTACTCATTTTTGCTCCACTTTTTACACATTTAGGGTCTTATTTATCTAGATGAAGTTGGAGTTTAAATTATTACGTCCCCCGATGAATTATTAATCCAACATAAGTGTAAGGTCTTTTACGAACCTTTTTATGCGAAAATACGTTATAGATAGTAGATAACAACGATGATGGATTGAAGTGAGGTTGAGATGCAGCGCCTATATGCGTTGGTGATCACAGCAAAGCAAGAACAGGTCCAGCAGTGCACAGATGCGCTGAAAGGCGCGGGGTTTGCTGTGCAGGCAGTCACCACCGGCGCGCGTGCCCAGGTACAGCTGACCTTCACCAACCCGGACCTGATCGTGCTCGACCTCGACTTGCCCGACATCAATGGAGAAGTGATCCTGCGGCAGATC
>JBDLJU010000237.1:0-4765 GCA_039714215.1 Chloroflexota bacterium
AACCTCTGCCAATATAATTTCCTGGGGAGACACCGACCAGTTCACCAGCGGCTTGAACGCTCAACCTGGTTTGGCACAGGGACAATCAGGGGAGGGAGCTATCCCAAGTCAGGGTGGACCGCCTCCACAAGAAGCAATCTTTGCTTGTGTTGGGTTAGATTCTTCCGCAACTTGTGCAATCAACACACCAAATGGAACCCTCAATGGCACCTGTTCTCAAATTGAGACCCAGTTGGCCTGCGTCCCTGAAGGAGGATCACCGGGAGGTAATGGTCTGTGATGTCCCATCACAAAAAAACGAGCAGCTTGCTGCTCGTTTTTTTGATTAAGTTTGACCTTAATCCTTGGTATTGGTTCGCTTATGCCTGCTGTTCTCGTACAAAAGCAATCTGGTGCCACTCAGGGTTTTCCAACATTGCTTGGCTTAAATCTGTGCGAAAGAGCAGAAAAAAATAATCCTCCCCAAGAACTGATTTAAGTGATGAATAATCGATCAGTCCAATGGGGAGCAGGTTGTTTCAAAATATCTAGGCGGTTAAATAATTAAGCACATCTTCCGCAGTATAGCTGTATGAGTGTGATTTGAATAATCTCCCCAGTGCTTCCAACCCATTTCCTGCAGTGACCAAAGGGGATTCGATGTAGCCATCTCTGCGATGTTGGGGGAAACCAGCGGTGGCAACAAGGTTGTTGCATAAGCAGCTTCTCCCGACAGTGTCTTCAAGCGTTCCCCCTTTTGCGAGGTACTGCTCCTCGGGTTCGGCTGCACAACGGAATCCAATTTTACCCTTTTCGTTGACAAATGGCTTGCGCAGCAAACCAATATCACAAAGCCTTGGGCGTTTTGCCAAAACTGATGGATCGGACATGGTTCCTTCCAATCGGGCTACTTTGAACGGAAAACCAGTCGGAGAAATAAACGCGTCTGTGTGAACTTCTACCTCTTCAGCGGCAACCTGGCGGATGATCCGCTTTTTGAGGGAGTCCTCCATTCCAGATTCTTCACAAAATGCAAAGGCAGTACCCACCTGAATCCCCTCAGCACCCGCCGCTAAAGCCTCTTTGAGCTTTTCAGGGGTGTCATACCCTCCCGCCAGCCAAAAGGGAACTTCGAGTTCTTTGATCTTCTGCAGATCAACCTCATCTTTTAGCCCATACAGCGGTTCGTTATTTTCATCGAGCTGCAGCTGACCACGGGGTGGGGCATTATGACCTCCGGCGATCGGCGCTTCGATCACTAAACCGTTGATCTTGCCGGTTGATCGTTTAATCAGTGATTTTGCCAACACTACGGATGAAACAATTGGTGAAAAGAATGGTCGAGTAAGCTGCCCAACTTTTTCAAGTACACTGGGAAACAGCTGTTGGGGGTTAAACTCAAGCTGCTCATCAGCATCTCCCTGAATATCTAACCGGTAGCTCACATTTTTATGTCTGGTCAAATCGTCGAGGATTCCTGGGATTTGGAAAGGTATCCCTGCACCCATAATTACAAAATTAACCCCGGCTAACATCGCGCCGTACAGCGATGCCATCGTCGGCATTTGCACTTTTTCAAGTAAGTTAATACCAACAGGATTTTGATGATCCTCCTTCGCCAAGAAGACCTCCACAAAATTTGCGATCACAGTCAGCTCATTAAGCGCTTTGGAAGGTTTCATTGTCCACATCGGTGGGCGTTTATAGGGTGGTTGAGGGGTTTTGGGATTGGGTTGATAATATTTCTTGATGATCCGCTCGACTGCTTCTTGAAACGGGAAAGCAGCCAAGGCGCGCCGGACGTGACCGCCAATATCGCCATCCATCAAACGGGCGACGAAGATATGAGCGATCCCTGTCCCAGAGACGACCCCTAAATGGCCATGCTGGGAAACGGCTTTGGCTAATTTCCAATCTGAAATTGCCACGCCCATACCGCCCTGAATGATTTTTGGTAATTTTAGTTGTTGTTCTGCTAGCATCTGTTTTCCTTTAAACTGGGTGCATTACTAATTTTAACAAACCAATAACAATAGGCTCAAAAAATAATTTCATCCACAAACTTATCCATTTTTTGAATGCGTGTATTGCTTTGACTGAACAGAAAATTGTTGATATTGTTTGGATTAAAACCCCAGCACGGGGCCCAAGTTGCGCTGCTTGGTAGAAGCTGTTGATCGCATCAAAGGGAGACTGGGGTTATTTTCTCAATACTCGCTGGAAAAAAATCTTCACAAAATGGAAAGGTGCTGATTAATATCCCAAAATTAGTTATAATTATTTTATAGATTAAATTAAACCACAGTGTTGTAGGTTAATTCTCTTGGCAAGATCTGCAATATTCATAAACTGCCCTTCACAGTAGATTTATTTTATGGATAGTTGGAAAACCTTCACTTTTCTGATACCTTATATCATCTCCTTCGGGATATCTTTAAGCGTGGGGATATATGCTTGGCGGCGAAAAAGTATTAAAGGTGCGATAAGTTTTTCCTTGGTAGCATTCAGTCAAGCTTCAACAACTTTAGGTTACATTTTCGAACTTGTAAGCCCTTCTTTGCAGGGGAAAATTTTTTGGGATGATTTCCAATGGTTTGGATTAGTTGGGTGGTATATCGGCATCCTCATTTTTGTTTTCCATTTCACAGAAATGGAAGTAGCACATCCTAAACGCACTTTGTTTTTCCTTTCGTTGATCCCTGCTTTGTTTTTGGGTATGGTTTTCACAAATGAGTTCCATGGCTTAGTCCATTCCGGTGAAACCCTTATTCCTGGAGAACCTTTTTCCGCGCTGGATTATAAGATCACCACTGCTGCATTAGTAATCGCGATGTATGGCTATATTTTTATTTTTATCAGTTTGTTAATTCTTATTCGGAAATATAAACAAGCTCAACCAATTTATCGGGCCCAAACCGCGATTATTTTTCTAGGCACAGTTATTCCTCTGGTCGGAACGATGCTGACTGCGCTTGGGGTTAACCTGTCTTTCCATCGCGATTACACTCCTTTCACTTTTGCGATAGGCAATTTAGTCGTGTTATTTGGGATCTTTCGTTACCATCTTTTAGATATTGTCCCAGTAGCCTACCGGGTTGTTTTCGAAAATTTATCCGATGCGGTTTTTGTGCTTGATAACCGACTTCGTTTGGTAAATTTTAATCCTGCAGCGAAAGTTTTAGCCCCAAACCTCTCTAATGACTTGATTGGAATATCGATCAAAGAAGTTTTTATTGAGAATCAAGAACTTGTTGATCAATATCAACACATTGAGGAGGTTCAAACAGAGATTGAGTTTCCTTCGGAAAAAGGGATTTCTTCCCTTGACATGCGAATCTCACCGCTCACCAATCGGAGAGGGGATACTATTGGCTCGGTGATCGTTGCCCGGGATATCACTGAAAAAAAACTTGCGGAAAAAGCTGCAAGCAGCTATGCCTCAGAATTGGAAGCTGCCAACCAGGAGCTAGAAGCATTTTCTTACTCGGTCTCCCACGACTTACGCGCTCCGCTGAGAGGAATCAAAGGATTTACCGAATTATTAACTGAAGAATACTTTGAACAACTTGATAGCCAGGGGCAGGAATATCTCCATCGAATTTCAGCGAATACTACTCACATGGAACAATTAATTGAGGATATGTTGAGATTGTCCCGGGTCACCAGTTCAGGAATGATTCGAGAAAAAGTAAATCTAAGCGTTTTGGCCGAAAAAATATCCAGGGAACTGGTGGCCGATATACCCAACCGGAATGTGGAATTTGTGATTGATAAAGACATTTTCGCAGAATGTGACCAAGGATTGATCCAGGTAGCGCTTGAAAACTTGCTCGGAAATGCCTTGAAGTTTACCGGAAAACAACAAGAATCAAAAATATTCTTTGGAGTTGAGGAGCGGGGAGAAAGAAGAATATTTTTTGTGCGAGATAACGGGGTCGGGTTTGAAATGACCTTCGTTGATAAAATATTCTCACCCTTCCAGCGGTTGCATGCTTCAACTGAATTTACAGGGTCTGGGATTGGGTTAGCAACTGTGCAAAGAATTATCCGTAAACATGGCGGTCAGGTCTGGGCTGAGGGGGAGGTGGACCAAGGGGCAACGATTTATTTCACCTTACCAGGGTAAACTGTAAATTTCAATTTTTAGACTGGCAATTTTACGGGGGCAACTTGCAGCAGGACATCGTGTTTTTCATCAGTCTCACTTTCCCAATCATAATTATCTTTGGATCGCTGAACGATGCTTTTTGTCGAGGACGTTTTACCTTTTCAGCGGAGGCGTCAGATCAATCCAGTCAATTAACCATTTCTGCCCGACCTTTTTTTTTGTTATACTTGTATTAAGGACCAATTACAAAAATAATTCGCACAATCAAGGAGGCTGTAGGATGGCAACTGTATTCCAATTGATGAGCAAAAAAAGTGATGGCACCAACTATACTGTGGCGAGCAGTGACGATGTGCTCAAAGCTCTCGAAATAATGGCTGGAGCCAACATCAGTGCTGTAATGGTCACAGAAAAAGATAAAATCATCGGGATCTTCACCGAGCGTGACTACACCCGTAAATGCGAGATTAAGGGACTCTCTGCAAAAGGCACCCCTGTGCGAGATTTGATGACCGAGAAAATGCTCACGGTTACACCCGAAACCTCAATTGATGAATGCATGGAGATGATGAAGAAGTATAAAATCCGTCACCTGCCGGTTCTCGAAAATGACAGCATGGTGGGGATGGTCTCCATGCGGGATGTGGTTGATATCATCCTCTCTGATCGCGAGAGCGC
>JBDLJU010000238.1:0-4717 GCA_039714215.1 Chloroflexota bacterium
CGGAGATCGATCAGCTCTCAGCAGATGCTTTGGTGCTCGACGTGGGCTCCGGGCGCGGAGATTTTTCCTCGATTATTTCACGCCGAGAATCGCTGGCGTTGGATATCTACCCGTACCCTGAAGTAGATATTGTCTGCGATCTCGCTCAGGTCAACCCGTTTAAAGAAAATAGCTTTGATGCGATTGTGCTGATGAATGTGTTAGAGCATGTCTATGACAGCAAAGTCTTCCTGAAAGAGCTGGCCAAGCTGATTAAGCCTGGAGGGAAGCTGCTGGTGGCGATCCCATTTTTGCTCAAGGTCCATCAGGCGCCGTTTGATTTTGTGCGCTACACACAGTTTGCTTTGGAGAAATTGGGCCAGGAGTGCGGGTTGGCGGTTGCGTCTTTGGAAGGGTATTTTGACCCGATGTTCCTGGTGGAACAGGGCAGCAACAACTTGAAACACACCGTGTTTCCAGGGCTGCCCCGGTTGAATAATTATATAGCCCGCGGGTTGTTTGCGATTGGGTCATTGTTCACTGCTGGGGTAGCTGCGCTGGTTGGCGGAGGCTTCACAAAAACCCCTCAAGATGAGCATAGCCCAGCGCCAATTGGGTACCATGTGGTGTACCGCAAAGATTAAATTAATCATCGTTTTTGGCAGTGATGCCTAATAATATTTTGGAGTGTGCTATGAATTGGAAAAATAAAACAGTACTGGTAACTGGCGGGACCGGTTCGTTTGGAAAAAAGTTCATCAAGATGCTGCTGGAAGAGAAAAACCCGGCGAAGGTGATTGTTTACAGCCGGGATGAACTCAAACAGCATGAGATGCAGATGGCAGGTTTTACTCAGGATGCCCTGCGTTATTTCATTGGCGACATTCGCGACATGGAACGCATGCGCCGGGCAATGGAAGGTGTTGACATCGCCGTGCATGCCGCCGCGCTGAAGCAGGTCCCGGCATGCGAGTACAACCCGATGGAAGCGATCAAGACCAATATCATGGGGACTTCAAATGTGGTCGATGCTGCCCTGGATGTGGGTGTGAAGAAAGTCCTGGCGTTGAGCACTGATAAAGCGGTCAACCCGGTGAACCTGTACGGGGCGACCAAGCTGGCTGCAGAGAAACTGGCCGTGCAAAGCAACGCCTATGCTGGCGGTCGAGAGACGCGCTTCAGCTGTGTGCGCTATGGGAATGTGGTCGGCAGCCGCGGTAGTGTGGTGCCCAAGTTCTTCCAGCTGCGCGAGACCGGCAAGCTGACTGTCACCGATGAGCGCATGACCCGCTTCTGGATCACGCTCGAGCAGGGTGTCAAATTTGTGATTAACTGCATTGAGACAATGCACGGCGGAGAGGTCTTTGTCCCCAAGATCCCCAGTACAACGATTGTGGACCTGGCTAAAGCGATCTCACCAGATGCTGAAATTGAGTTCATCGGGATCCGACCCGGCGAGAAACTGCACGAGGTATTAATCTCCGAAGATGAAGCACGCTCGACGGTTGAGTTGGATGATATGTACGTGGTGCAGCCTGCAGTTTCTCCGTGGTTTGGCTATGAGTGGGAGAAGAGCGGCAAGCCGGTAGCGGATGGTTTCCGGTATGCGAGCAACACCAATGACGAGTGGTTGAACATGGAAGAGATTCAGGCGATTGTGGCGCCGATTGAAGCAGAATATAACCAGGGTAAATTGAATTAATGAAGAAACGGGTAATGATCACCGGGGCAAGAGGACTGCTGGGTTTGAACCTGGCGCTTCAGGCTGCCGAAAAATACGAGGTGGTGGGGATTGATAAGCTCGACACCCTGCGACCGACTTCGTTTGAGGCGCTGCAGGCTGACCTGCTTTCCCCGGGTGTGGTGGCTGAGCTGCTAGAACGAGTGCAGCCTGATTGGGTGATCCACTGCGCGGCGCTGGCGGATATGGATGTCTGTGAGGCCCAGCCCGAATTGGCTCAGCGGTTGAATGCCGCGCTGCCAGGAGAAATTGCTGCAGAAACCGGGAAACACGGCATCCGCATGGTGCATATTTCTACCGATGCGGTTTTTGATGGCACAAAAGGTGATTACCGGGAAAATGATATCCCCAGCCCGAGAAGCGTGTATGCCCAAACCAAACTAGATGGCGAGCAGGCAGTACTCGCTTCCAGCGACCAGGCGATTGTCGCCCGGGTGAATTTTTACGGTTGGAGCGCCAGCGGGACGCGCAGCCTGGCGGAGTTCTTTTTTAACAACCTGACTGCCAACAAACCGATTAATGGATTTGATAATGTGTTCGTCTGCCCGCTGCAGGTTAACCAGCTGGGCGAGATCTTGCTGGAGATGTTGGAGCGGGATTTGGCGGGCTTATACCATGTGATGAGCAGCCAATCGATCAGTAAATATGAGTTTGGGGTTGCGTTGGCAGAGAAATTTGGTTTGGATGCCGGGCTGATTACCCCGATCCCAATTGAGCAGGCAGGATTGAAAGCCGAGCGCTCACCGAACCTGACGATTAATACGGAGAAACTGGCCGCAGCGTTGGGGAAACCGCTTCCGCAGATTGACAGTGGGCTGAACCGGCTGTACAAGTTATATCAAGATGGCTACCGCGAGCGCCTGAAAAATCAGGTGGCGCAGTAATTGATGGAGGATGCGATGGAATTCAAGATTCTGGATACCCCGATTGGGTTAAACCACCCGACCTATTTTATTGCGGATATTGCCGCCAACCATGACGGGGATCTTGAGCGGGCCAAGGAGTTAATCAGGCTGGCGAAGGATGCAGGGGCAGACGCGGCTAAATTCCAGAATTTCCAGGCGGCACAGATTGTCTCAGATTACGGCTTCAAGGCGATGGGCGGGCAGGTTACGCATCAGGCGGAATGGACCAAGAGCGTGTTCGAGGTCTATGAGGATGCGGCTGTACCGTTCGACTGGACGCCAGTTTTGGCGAAAGAGTGCGAGAAAGTCGGGATCCATTATTTTTCGTCTCCGTATGATTACGATGCGATCGAGATGCTTGATCCCTATGTGCCGGCATATAAGGCAGGCTCTGGGTTGATGTCATGGCCGGAAGCGATTGTGCGGATGGCAGAGAAGGGCAAGCCGATTCTGGTGGCGGTGGGAGCGAGTACGATGGGGGAGGTGGAAACGGCAATGCGGATGGTGATGGAAGTCACCGACGAGATCGTGTTGATGCAGTGCAACACCAATTACACCGCCAGTGAAGGCAATTACGATCACTTGAACGTCAACGTGTTGAAAACATTGGGCACGATGTATCCGAATGTGATCCTGGGTTTATCGGATCATACCCAAAGTCCGGCTCCGGTGGTGGGAGCAGTGGCGTTGGGGGCGCGGGTGATTGAGCGCCATTTTACCGACAGCAATGACCGCGAAGGTCCGGATCATAAATTTGCACTCAACCCGGAAAACTGGGCCAAGATGGTTTCCGAGGTGCGGATTTTGGAGCGTGCTCTGGGTTCGCCCCAAAAGTTTGTCGCTGAGAACGAGCTGGATACTTACGTGGTGCAGCGGCGATGCTTACGGGCGGCGCGCCCGATTGAAGAAGGCGAGGAACTGACCCGCGAGATGATTGAAATCCTGCGACCGGCCACGCCAGGGGCGCTGATCTACAAGGATATTGACCAGGTGATCGGCAAAAAGAGCCGCGCAGACCTGCCCTTTGGCAAAGAACTGCGCTGGACAGACCTGGAAGAATAGTCGGAAGGTCTAGTTGTCTTTAGTCTGGTAATTGGTTTGTTTGAGACGAGACGGTTTAGTAACTTATGCGCATATTATATTTTTCCCGAGACTATACCCCGCACGACCACCGCTTTCTGGCATCCCTGGCGGAGAGTGAGCATGAGGTCTTTTGCATGTGGTTGGAGCGGCGAGGTCACCGCCAGGAAGAGCGCATGCTGCCTGCCGGAATAACAGCAGTGAAGTGGGCTGGCGGGCAGGAGCCGTTCCGCCGGGGGGATAGGCGCCGCCTGCTGCGCGATTTGAAACGCGTGCTGCGGGAAATCAAACCGGACGTGGTGCATGCTGGTCCGGTGCAGACTGCAGCCTGGCTGACTGCTAAAGCCGGATTCCGACCGCTGGTGACGATGTCCTGGGGCTCGGATTTGCTCAAAGATGCGGACAGCTCTGCAAGGTTGCGCAAAGCGACTGAGTACACCCTGGCGCGCAGCGCGGCGCTGGTCGGTGACTGCCAGGCGGTGCGGGACAAGGCGGCGGCGCTTGGCTTCGATGATGATCGGATCGTGACCTTCCCCTGGGGTGTGAACCTGGATGATTTCTCACCGTGGAATGATGACGGAGGTCTCCGGGAACGGGCAGGATGGCAGGAGGAGTTTGTAATCCTGCATAACCGCTCGTGGGAGGCGGTCTACGGTGTGGATGTGTTTGCTAAAGCCTTTGTGCTGGCAGCCCAGCAGCGCCCCGAACTGCGGTTGTTCCTCCTGGGGAACGGTTCGCTGGCTGGAGAGATCCGCCAGATATTGATCAGCGGCGGAGCATTGGAGAAGGTGCAGTTTGTCGGTCAGGTATCACAAAAGAAGCTGCCGGCATACTACCGGGCTGCCGATCTATACATCAGCGCTTCGCACAGCGACGGCTCTTCGGTCTCTTTGATGGAAGCTTTGGCAAGTGGTGTTCCAGCGTTGGTTTCGGACATTCCCGGCAACCGTGAGTGGATTAACGATGGCATGCAGGGTTGGCTGTTCCCGGATGGGGATGCCCATGCGTTGGC
>JBDLJU010000239.1:0-4693 GCA_039714215.1 Chloroflexota bacterium
GGCAATTGCCAGGGCCTTGCTGAAGCGCGCTCCGATCTTGTTGCTGGACGAACCGACTGCCAACCTGGATCCAATCACGGAACAGCATGTAATCGCAGAAATATTAAACAGCGACCCCCAGCAAGCTGTGTTGATGATCACCCACCGCCTGGTGGCGATGGCGGAGATGGACGAAATTTTGGTTCTGGAGGCTGGAAAGGTAGTAGAGCGGGGGACGCACCTGGAACTGCTAAATCTGCACGGATCGTATGCGAAGATGTGGCAGCATGGGCAAGATTACCTCCCTGAGTAAAACTAAAGCTATTAATGAATTGAACTGTGTTCGATCAAAAAAGCTGGGAATTGACTCCCAGCTAATTATGGGTATTTGGTGTGATTACAGGAACTTGATCAGCAGCCAGATGAAGGCCAGAGAGACAGTGATAAACAGCGCGGGCAGCCCTTTCCTGAGGAAATAGCCGTAGGATATCTTATACCCGGCAGCTTCCGCAATCCCTGCGGTGACCATGTTGGCGGAAGCGCCAATCAGGGTGCCGTTGCCGCCCATCGCCGCCCCGATGGAGAGACAGAAGAAGAGTACCTTGGTGTCAGCCCCGGGGACAGTTGCGCTGAGGTATCCGACCACCGGGAGCATCGCCGCAGTGAAGGGGATATTGGCAATCACCATCGAGAGGATCGCACTTAACCAGGTAATCGCGATCATTGCCAGCAGCAGGCTGTCACCGACAAAATTGCCAATCCAACCGGCAATTATGGAGATCAGACCAACCTCCTGAATAGCGCCAACCACGATGAACAGGGTCATAAAGAACACGAGGGTGGTCCAGTCAACGGCTTCGATCATCTCTTCAATATTTGGGCGAATCCACAGCAGCAGGGCAGTTGCCCCGATGAGTGCCGTGACCGAAGGCAGTAAATGAACTTTCTCGCCGAAGACAAACATCAGCAGCATCCCCGCGCCAACCCAACCAGCTTTCTTGAGGTGCACCGGTTGAGTGATCCTGCCGCGTTCTTCGAGTCTGCTCATTAAAGAATCTGATGCCGGGTGTGCTTTACTTAAGTCCTTCCGGTAAATCAGGGCGCTGTAAATTAATAGACCAATAAAGGCGGCAATCACTCCTGGAGTGAGGTTCTGCAAAAAGCCGTTGAAGGAGATATCGCCATAAGAACCGATCAGGATGTTGGTCGGGGTACCCACCAGGGTGCTGACCCCGATCACATTGGAGGCCATCACTTCCGGGATCAACAAAGACAGCGGGTTGATCCCCACTGAAAGGGCAATCTGGACGGTAATTGGGGTCATCAGCAGCATCGTGGTGACGTTATCGAGGAACGCGGAAGCGATCCCGGTGATCAACATCAATATGGGGAGCAGGATTAACATCCGCCCGCGGGATATTTTATATGCAAAGAATGCCATCCATTGGAAGATGCCGGTATGTTCGACAATCGCGATGAACATCATCATTCCCATGATCAGAAAAATCACGTTCCAATCGACATAGCTGATAGAAACGTCGAAATCGAAGATAAACAGCTCATCGGATATCGGATGGCCTAAATAGCTGATCCCGAGCAGCAGAGAGGCTCCCATGAGCGCTGCGAGGGTGTTGTGAGTGGTGCCGGTGGCGATCAGGAACAATACCACCGCGAAAATGATTGCAGAGATCCAAAATGCGATGCTGATCTGGCGCAGCAGCGTAAGCGGTTCGATCACCACCGTATTTCCGGAGGAAAGCTGCTTGAGTTGAGTATCACTCAGCTCGAGGGTGACCGTTTCAAAGTGCGAGCGTCCGATCGATAGGCTCGGCGTGACCAGCTTTGTATCAGGAATTTCCAGGGCATATCGTCCGTCAGCCTGTGTGTGCGCTGCTGCGATTAAGGTATCACCATCAAGCAAGTTTACTTCAGCACCTGAAACTGGCTGCTCCTGTAAATCATATACGTATCCAAGTATATAGCTTTCGTTCGATTTGATTTCCGCAGCCGAACCGGTTGGAGAGAAGACCAGCGCCAGGCTGATGCAGAGTAAGATCGCAGAGAGCAGGTAGCGCTTGCGAGTTTTGTTCATTCTGATGGTTTTCCTTCTGCCAGCACTACTTTAGCTCCGCTTTCCTGCTCAATCAGAGCGCTAAATTCTTTGATCCGTTCAGGGACAAAAATGTCCGCTTCTTTTTGTCCCTGCGGCAGACCGAGGATTACATAATTCGCCTCAAGTTCTTGCGCCAATAGGATGATCTCCTCCTGGACATCACCCTGGCGAACCACGCCTTCTGCAGCGACACCCATTTGGTTGGCTTTATCCTGGGCAGTCAGCAAAATGAACTCTCCCATTTTTGACAGTTCTTCACTGATCGTGCTCACCCGGCTGCTCTGAGTGTGCACAAGAAAGTTAAGATTGACAATGTAGAGAAAATACAGCGGCAACGAAACCTCTTTGGCGAGAGAGATTGCCTTATCTATCGTGGGTTGGCTGTTAGGGCCGCCCCGAACAGCGCAAATGATTCCAGACATGGCTTTTTCCATCCTTTCCTTGGCTGGTGGATCATTTGATAATATTTGACATCATTTCTGCTACTGCCTGGTAGACCGGGGATTGGTCGCCAAGCTGGACAAGTGGTTTTCCTTCGAATTCAAACTCGATTAACTCATTATCTGCGGGAACTGCGCCAAGATACTGCGCATCGATCTGTTTAACTTTGTCCATCACCGAAGGAGGGACTTCCCCGTTGACCCGGTTGAGGATCAGATAAGCATCATCGATTTGAATATTCAGTGAATGGCGCATGTTTGCGATCCGCTCAGCAGCGACCAAACCGCGCTGGGTGGGGTCGGAAACGATCAGCAGGTGCTGTACATCGCGGGTTGTCCGCCGGCTGAGGTGTTCCATCCCGGCCTCGTTGTCGATCACCGCAAAACGGTAGTTTTTGCTGATTGAATCGATTACCTCGCGCAGGTTGTGGTTAACTGCACAGTAACAGCCCGGACCTTCAGGTAAGCCCATCGCAATCAGGTCAAAGCGGTCGCCTTCAGAGAGTGCAGATTGAATCTCATAGTTGAGGTATTCGCGCTTGCTGATTCCGCCCGGCATGGAACCCATCGCCGCACCGCCCTGACCTATGGAATCTTTCACTTTGCTGAGCATCCCCTCGCGGATTTCTCCGACGGTCCATTCCAATTCTAATCCGAGGACCATATTGAGGTTGCTGCTGGGGTCGGCGTCAATCGCCAGGACTGAGCCAGTCTGGTTTTGGATCAGGTATTTGATTACCATTCCTGAAATTGTGGTTTTTCCAACCCCGCCTTTACCGGCGAGAGCAATTGTTGTAGTCATATTTTGATTACTCCTGGATCAAATCAGTAATTTTTTGCGCGATTTCCACCCCGGCTTGCTTCAATTCTGGGATGTGGTCGTAGACTGCAATCCCTTTCCGGTCCGCTTCGAGCACTTTGTTATCGGTGGGCAGCCAACCCAACAGCGGAAGGCCAGGGGAGTTTTCAACCAGGAAATCGACTTCTTCTTGCTCCTGGACTTTATTGGCAACCAGGAACAATTTCTTCAGTCCAATATCGGCGGCTAAGGCTTTGATCTGCGCGGCAGTGCCCAGGCTCCGGCGGGTGGGTTCGACGACGATCAACATGGCATCAACGAAATCCACTGTGGAACGTCCAAGGTGTTCGACACCCGCATACATATCCATGATCAGCACTTCATCTTTGCGGAAGAGCAGGTGGGTGAACAGGGTTTTGAGCATCGCGCTTTCAGGGCAGATACATCCCGAGCCGCCCAGGTCAACCGCACCCATTTCCAGCAGGCGCACGCCGCGGTGATTTACGCTGAACTTTTCAGGGATGTCATCAACGCGGGGATTGATCGTAAAGAATCCGCCGGTTGTCCCGGGCTTGGCGCCAGTGCGCTCATGGATCAGTTCATCCATTTCTGAGATTGGTTTAAGCGTTTCACGAATCTCGTCAGGAACGCCCAATGCGCCAGCCAGACAGGGGGAGGGGTCTGCGTCTACGGCAAGAACGCTGAGACCCTGGTCGGCGTATGTTTGGGCAATTAGCGCGGTTATTGTGGTTTTTCCGACCCCGCCTTTACCAGTAATTGCTATTTTCATTGAATATTCCTCTTTATTAAAAATCTATTTACTAATGCCAATATTATACCGAAAAAGAAGGGCAGGTCTCCGCAGGCTTCCACCTGGTAGACCTGCCCCAGTTTTACTGAAACAGGGTCGTGGAACCAGTACTAGACAGCAGGTTCTGGTACTTTGAACCCTACTGGAAGTAATCCAGCTTCTTCCACGATCCGTGGAACCATTTTCTCCCAGGCAACTGGCATCAAATGGATCCCATTGACGCCTTCTTTGCCCTTGATCTGTTCAATCAGCTCAAGGCAGATTTGGACGCCTTCCTCGGCGGCATCTTCGCCAGCTTTTTCCAGGCGGGTGAGGATTTTTTGCGGGATGGAGACGCCGGGGACATCGTGATGCATATACTCGGCCATTTTGAGGCTTTTTAGCGGGGTAATCCCGATTAAAATATATACCTTGTCGAGTACATCCCGCTTGGCGAGTTCATTGAGCCAGATTTCCAGACCGTCGGGGTCATAGACCAGGTTGGTCTGGAAGAACTGGGCGCCAGCATTGATTTTCTTGTGTTCGCGGAGCGCCTGGAATTTTGGCTCAGA
>JBDLJU010000240.1:0-4688 GCA_039714215.1 Chloroflexota bacterium
TTTATTCATCGGGTGCCTTTTATCAAATTGCTAATTTCTCTTGTAGGGGCCGGGCATGCCCGGCCCGGGCGATGCATGCATCGCCCCTACATTGGCAAGCTTGTTTTTTATCAATCCTTGGTCAGCTGGTCCCCGCTGCTGACGACGTGGCTGTGCAGCATGGTGCCCATCGCACCATCGAAGATCAGGGGATTTTGGTTTTCGGCAAGCAGTTCAAAGAATTGAGTTTTATTCATCGGGTGCCTTTTATCAAATTGCTAATTTCTCTTGTAGGGGCCGGGCATGCCCGGCCCGGGCGATGCATGCATCGCCCCTACATTGGCAAGATTGTTTTTTTATCATTCCTTGGTCAGCTGATCGACGCGGCTGACGCCGGTGCTGTAATATTTGGCTTTGGGATGATGGACGATGATCGCCGCGGTGGATTGCTCGGGCACCAGCTGATAGGCGGATGTCAGGCTCATCCCCAGGGCGTCCCCGGCAGGGAGCAGGTCGAAGACGATCTGGTGATCGTCCAGGTCTGGGATGGCGGGATAGCCCCAGGAGTAACGTTTGCCCTGGTCTTCGGTGAGTCCCAACTCCCTGCGGATGTGGCGGTGGAGGTATTCGGCGGCTGCTTCAGCGGTCTGTACGGCGAGCCCGTGGATGTAGTATCCCTCGGAGTAGTCCCCGGCATCCTGCAGTTTGTCGAATTTCTCGGTGGCCTGCTGCCCGACGGTGACCACCTGCAGGGCAACCACGTCGAATTTAGCGCTTTCCGTGCTGGCAAAATAGTCCGCCAAACAAAGCTGTTCCCGTCCTGCCTGCCTGGGGAAGGCGAAGCGGGCGATTTCAACCGGATTTTTGGATGCTACGCTCTCAGGATCATAAACGACCAAATCATCTCCCTGGGACTGGCTCGGCCAATAGCCGTAGACACCTTGAGGCTGCAGCCAGTTGGTTTTCAGGGCGTCCTGCTTCATAGTTGCCAGACGTTGATCGAATTCCGATTGAAGCTGCTCCCATTCCTCACCGCGGGCATTTTTTGCACCCCAGGAAAGCCGGTAAAGCTCGTTAATCGAGAGGTGATCGAAGACCATCTCGAGCGGCATGTCCGCAACGGTGCGCGGTCCCCATTGGATTGGGGCAGGGATGTGTTCAGCAGGGGGAACTCGTTTTCCCGGTTTGGTAGATTTTTTGACCGGTTTTTTCGCTCGCTCTGCTTCGTTTTCAGCTTTGGTATGCAGTTCTTCGAGCAGCTTGACTCGTTTATCGTCGTTAATCAGCTTTTCCATGGTTTCCAGGCCTTCAAAAGCATCCGAGCAGTAGAACACACCGGCGGAATATTTCTCTTGATCCTCGGTGTAAAGAATCCGCCAGCCAAAGCGCCGGTTGATCGCTGCTCCGCCGATCAGCACTGGAATATTTTGACCGCGGCGCTGCAGTTGATTGACGATCAGCGGCATTTGCTTGCTCGTACTGACCAGTAATGCGCTTAAACCAATCGCATCGGCGTTGATTTCGACCGCCTTAGAAATGATCTCCTCAGCAGGGACCTGCTTGCCTAAATCGTGGACCTGATAGCCGTTGTTGGCCAAAATAGTCTTCACCAGGTTTTTGCCGATGTCGTGCACATCTCCATATACGGTAGCGAGCACGACCTTTCCTTTACTGACCCCGTCCAACTTTTCGAGGTAGTTGTCCAGGTGAGTGACGGTTTTCTTCATCACTTCAGCGGACTGCAGCACGAAGGGGAGGATTAATTCTCCAGCGCCGAACTTGTCGCCAACTTCTTTCATTGCCACCAGCAGGGTGTTGTTGAGCAAATCCACGGCGGATTCGTGTTCGCTGGGGAAAGCTTTCCGGCTGATAATCTCGTCAATCGCATCTTCGACGCCGTCTTTATGGCGGTGGAGGATGCTCCAGTGCAGGAATTCCTCAGAGGTCATTCCCTCGGTGGGGTCGGAGGCGCCGCTTTCTTCAACTTCGGCTTTGATGTTCTCAAAATGTTCGATCACCCGCTGCAGGGCATCTGGGCGGCGGTTGAAGATCAGGTCTTCCATTAATTCGCGGTCTGTTTCCGGGATTTCAGCATACGGCTTGATCTTCGAAGCATGCACGATCGCCATATCCAGCCCCGCCTGCACAGCATGATGGAGCATCATGCTGTTGAGCGTTGGGCGGGCGTGCTTACCCAGACCGAAGGAGACGTTGCTCACGCCAAGCGAGGTGAATACGCCGGGCAGTTCGGCTTTGATCTGCCTGATTGAGTCAATTGTCGCCATGGCGGAATCGACAAACTCAGAATCTCCGGTAGTGAGCGGGAAAGTCAGCGTATCAAAGACCAGGTCTTCCGGCCGGAAACCGAACTCATCCACGGCGATGGCGTAGATCCGCTTGGCGATCTCGAGCTTGCGCTCGACGGTCTTGGCCATACCTTTTTCATCGATGGTGAGGATCAGCACGGCGGCGTTGTGCTGCTTAGCGATCTTTAAAACCTGCTCGAGCTTCTCTCTGCCGGCTTCGAGGTGGGTGGAGTTGAGCAGCGCTCGCCCTGGCGCGATCTTGAGGGCGGCATCCATCACCTCGGGTTCTGTTGTGTCGATCACCAGTGGGGCTTCGACCCCCATCGCCAGCTTCTTGACCAGGGTGGTCATCAGGTAGGTTTCATCGGGGTTCTCGGTAATCGCCACGGAGACATCGAGGGCATGCGCTCCGCCGTTGATCTGCGAGCGGGCGATTTCGACCATCGCGTCCCAGTCCTCGGCGAGCAGCAGGCGTTTGAAGGCGCGGCTGCCGGTGGCATTCAGGCGTTCGCCGATCAAGAATGGGCGCGGTTCCTGGGCCATCTCAACCGCATTAATTGAGGAGGACATGCGCGCTTGGTCCGTTTTGGGGCGTTCCGGGGAAACCTGACCGCGGACCCTGTCGACCAGCAGCTCCAAATGTTTGGGGGTGGTGCCGCAGCAGCCGCCAACCACGCTGATATTGTGTTTGGTGATGAACTCGTGCATTGCCTCAGCGTACGGTTCTGGCTCCAGCGGGTAAACTGCTTCGCCATCGACATTCAGCGGCAGCCCGGCATTCGGGATTGCGGAAACGGGCAGCCTGGCGTGTTCGCCAAGGTAGCTGACCGGCTGGCGCATGTGTTCGGGGCCGGTGGAGCAGTTCAGCCCGATCACGTCAATCGGCAGGCCTTCCAGGATCGTGAGTGCCGAAGCGATATCGGTGCCCAGCAGCATCCGTCCGCTGGTATCGAGGGTCACCTGGCATTGGATCGGGAGCACCTCGCCGGATTCTTCAAATGCCTTCTGGATGCCCTGGATGATTGCTTTAACTTCTAAAATGTCCTGTGAGGTTTCGATCAGGAGCACATCGGCGCCGCCGGCAATCAGACCGCTGGCCTGCTCGCGGAAAACATCGACCAGATCGTCGTAGGAGACATCTGAAAGCGATGGGTCGTCGGCAGAGGGCAGCTTGCCCGAGGGGCCGATTGAACCGGCCACAAAGCGAGGCTGCTCAGCGGTGCTGAACTGGTCGGCGACCTGGCGGGCAATCGCCGCGGCGGCTTGATTGATCTCAAAGGTTTTTTCAGCGAGGCCGTACTCTCCGAGGGTGATCGGGTTGGAGCGGAAGGTGTTGGTCTCGACGACATCCACACCGACCTCAAAGTAGGCTTCGTGAATCTCGCGGACAGCCTGTGGGTAGGTGAGGGCCAGGTAATCGTAGCACCCGTTGTACTGCTCCCCGCCGAACTGTTCTGCGGTGAGCTGCATGTTCTGCAGCATTGTGCCGTTGGCGCCGTCGTAGATCAGGACGCGCTCCTCGAGGGCATCGAGGAATGCGGTGCGGGTGTGTTTGGGGGAAGAGGTCATCTGAAAATACTCCGTATTATATTGAAATGCCACCTGTAAAGCGGCAAACTTTGTTTGATCCAATATCTAACAGTGAAAGTTTACCATGAAGGTAGATTAACTCCATGATATTGGCAGGGATTACAGTTGGATGCTCGCAATTCGGACGGTGGAGTATGTGATAGGTGATCTGAACAAGTTTCGGATTTCTCCCAGTAATTTGGAAAAAAAGATGAATTGCTTGATAATGAAGATAAGAATATGCCTGAGATTTTTTATGGAGGTGCTCGATGTCTGCACGAACTGAGAAAGAGAAAATGCTGGCAGGGGAAACCTACAACTGCCTAGACCCTGAACTGGAAGTAGATCGTCAAAAGGCAAAGTCTTTGTATCGACGTTTTAATCTGATTGAAGATGAGCTGGAGAGGCGGTCGATCCTCCGGCAACTGCTCGGAAAAATCGGAAATAATTCAATGATCGAGCCGCCTTTCTACTGCAGCTATGGCCAGAATACAATCATTGGCGAGCATGTTTTTATCAACTACCTGTGCGACATCATTGACAATAATCTGGTTCAGATTGGCGACCATACGATGTTGGGCCCTTGTGTGCAGATCTATACCGCTGCCCATGCCTTGCAGGCGGAAGCCCGCAACCAGGGCATGGAAGTCGCCAAACCAATCACCATCGAGGAGAATGTGTGGATTGGCGGCAGTGCGATCATCCTGCCGGGGGTGACGATCGGACGCAATGCGGTGGTGGGGGCGGGCGCGGTGGTCACAAAGCGTGTTCCGGCGAACATGGTCGTGGCGGGCAACCCTGCCCGGGTAATCAGGGAGATTGAGCAGGAATAGC
>JBDLJU010000241.1:0-4660 GCA_039714215.1 Chloroflexota bacterium
CTGCACCGAAGGCGGGTTTCTTTGAAAAAATTTGCTGAGTTCTTATCCGACCGCGGGGAGTTGGAGAAAAGCTCGGTGCAGGAAGTGGCGGGTTGGCAGCAAAATTTATGGGTGGAAATTGCCAGTCGTGAAGCAGTGTATCTGTCAGAAGATGAGGTTGACCTGTTATTTAAAGTGATGGATTTAGAGGACAAACCTCGAAATCTACGTGACAAGGCAATCATCTCACTGATCCTGGGGACTGGGGTGTCAATCGGTACCCTGGTTGAACTTAATTTATCAGACCTCAACCTGCAAAAACATCGGGTCAGGGTGGACATCGCATCCAATCAATGGTTTGGTATTGTAGATTCTGTCGAGTACCTGGAACAGTATCTGGTCATATCTCGACCAGAGCTGACCCAAACTGCAAGTGAAGAAGCACTGTTTGTCAGCCAGATGGGTGGGCGGATCACCCGGCAAGGCGCCTGGCAGGTGATTAAGGCCTGGGGGATTGCTGCCGGACTCGAGATCGCCTTGTCCCCTCGAGTACTGCGGCATACTGCTGTACGGCGAATGATCGAACAGGATAAACCACTCAAAAAAATTCAACAAATGCTTGGTCATAACAACGAGCACTCTACTCAAGCATTGCTTAGAAAGATACTAAAATCTATGGATCTCGGAGGATTAAATGGACAGGAAAGAATTTATCACGATTGAACAAATCGATCAGCTGGTGGGATTAATCCAATCAAAAACCAAGCAAACCCCAGAAATTGGGATGATTTTAGGCTCGGGACTCGGGCCGCTGGCAAAAGAAGTAAAGAATGCGGACATCATTCCATATCAGGAGCTGCCTGGTTGGCCGATATCAACAATTGTAGGACATGTTGGTCAGCTGGTGATCGGCGAGCTGGAAGGCAAAGTAGTCCTGGTGATGCAGGGCCGATCCCATTTTTACGAGGGCTACCCGATTACGCAAATTGGACTCCCAATTCGAGTAATGAAGCGTCTGGGCATTGAAACCCTGGTGGTTACCAATGCCGCTGGTGCGGTCAATCCGGAGTTCGCTCCTGGGGACCTGATGATGCTGACAGACCATCTTAATTTACTGGGCATGGCGGGCGAGAACCCGCTGCGCGGGCCAAACTTAGAAGAATTCGGGCCCCG
This sequence comes from Chloroflexota bacterium, assembly GCA_039714215.1. Taxonomy (GTDB): domain Bacteria; phylum Chloroflexota; class Anaerolineae; order Anaerolineales; family UBA11579; genus UBA11579. Next base: position 1,153 of record JBDLJU010000241.1, read on the forward strand.
TTTCCCCGATATGAGTCAGGTCTACGATCGCGAGCTGCATCAAATTGCCCGGCAGGTGGCTGGCGAGGTCGGGATAGAACTGCGTGAAGGGGTATATGTTTGCCTGGCAGGCCCCTCCTTTGAAACCCCGGCAGATTTGCGTTTCTTGCGCGGCGCCGGGGTTGATGCGGTGGGCATGTCTACTGTCCCTGAGGCCACAGTAGCCCGCCACAGCGGAATGCGTGTGCTGGGTGTCTCCGGGATCAGCAACAAAGCCAACCTGGATGGCGAGACAATGACCACACATGAAGAAGTATTGGAAGCCGGGAATGTCCTGGTACCGAAATTAACCAGTCTGGTCAAAGGAGTTTTGCAGAGATTGTAAGCTCAGAGGCCATCGCCTGATCTGCCTGAATTTTCATGAATGACATCATCAGCTTTTTTACACAATATGAAAACACGCTCTACTACGTCCTTGCCGTAGGTATGATCGTGTTTGGGTGGAAATTTTACGGTTCCTGGCGAGAACTGCGCGGTTCAGTATATGGTTTGGAACAAACTAATGCCCAGCGCCGGTTGAATAATGCTGCCGTTGGTATGTTTCTCCTGTTCCTGATGGGCTTTGTGATTTTCAGCCTGGTGACCTTTGTCCCCCCGGGATTAAACGAAGATATCCCAGGCAACGAAATTTTTACCGAGGCAGATCTGAATCAAACGCAAGACGAGGCGGCCGAAGTGGTTGAACAGCCTGAGAATGAGTTCGCCACTGCAACCCCGCTGCCTACGGTAGTTGTCGACCTGCAGGCGTGCACATTCACCGAGGAGGACGATAATAAAATTACGATTACCTCCCCGCGGGCAAATCAAGAAGTGCGCGGTCTTGTCGAAGTAACCGGCATTGTGGATGTGGTCGATTTTGGTTTTTATAAGTTAGAAATCGCACAGGTTTCCACTGGGTTGTGGCTGCCAATTACTGTGGGTGAGACGATGATCCTTGAGGAGGCAGCAATCGTGGTTTTCGACAGCTCTTTTTATCCTCCTGGCGATTATGTGCTCCAATTGGTGGTAACCAAGCATGATGTTGAAGAGTATCCACCATGCCGGATTCCAATCCGGATTGCCCAATCAAACTAGGAAGGATAGCTATGGAAATTAATATTCGTTCAATGATGACCGCCGATCTGCCAGAGCTGTTGAATATCGATCACAGTTATCACACCGATCATGTCTGGCAGATGGAACTCGATACGAATGAATCGAGTGTTGCAGTGCGATTTCGTGATATCAAGCTGCCGCGCTCGATGAAGGTTGACTATCCGCGCGATCTCGATTTGTTCGCAGAAGCCTGGACAGAGAAAGCTGTTGTCCTGGTCGCCGAGGTAGAAGATCAGGTTGCAGGATATCTGGCATTGACCAGCATCGGTGTCTCGGGCTTAGCCCAGGTGACAGATTTTGCCGTGCTGAGAAGAATGCGGAGAAATGGGATTGGCACCGGCCTGGTCCGTTCTGCATCTGCCTGGATGGACCAACACAGCGGCGGTCAACTGGCCTTGGAAATGCAGTCAAAAAACTTCCCGGCAATCAGGCTGGCGAACAAACTGGGGTTTGAATTCTGCGGCTACAATGACCGCTATTACCGGAACCAGGACATTGCATTGTTCTTTGCGAAGAGAAGATGAAGTAAGCATATGGCGTTATTTGAAAGCATTTTGAGATCGCTCAACCAGGTTTTTGAAGCAGGTGTGGCAATCACTGCGCTGTCGCTGTTTATCAGAGCATTGTCATTTAACCTGAGAGACCGCGTATCAAGATCTTTTGCAATAGTGCTGGCCTGCGTGATGTTCGTTTTTACTGGGGAGGCGGTGGGCGGAGCGGTAAATAATCCTGAGATGATTCCAATTTGGGTTGGGATGCAGTGGGTGGGTATTCTGTTCCTTCCGGCAGCCCTGCAGCATTTTTCAGATTCTTTGTTGGCAACCACTGGCCGTCCTTCCCGCGGCCGTAGAAGGGCGCTGATCTTCCTTTCCTACCTGTTTTCCTTGTTGTTGGTGATCGGGATGTCAGTGGGATTCTTCCTGGATCAAATTGTCATTTCTGAGGCAAAATATCCGCAGCTAATTTCCGCTCCGGTGCTGGTTTCAGCGGCCTTCTCGCTGTATTACCTGGGTTCGGTGGTGATGTCGGCTGTCAACATCTGGAGAGCGTATCGGCGCACCAAGTTAACCGCCAGCCGCCGCCGGATCAGCTATCTGCTGGTCGGTGTAGTTTTCCTGGCAATTGGTTCTTATCCTTACATGCACCTCGGCTCTTCATTTGCCCTGGGATTCCCTGTATTATTCATTTCACTGGTTGTATTTGGCAACGTCGGAATTTTTAGCTGCCTGTTGATTATGGCATATGCCGTTGCGTTTTTTGGAGTTTCCTGGCCGGACCGGGTGGTACGCAATCGTTTATTGAAGTGGCTGCTGCGCGGACCGATCACGGTCTTCATCATGCTCCTTCTGCTTACGGTGGCTATTCAGGTTAGTGACTATTTTGGAGACCGGTATACGGTTGCAGTCCCGATCATATCCGTAATTTCTGTCATGCTGACAGAGCATCTGATCACGCTGGCATATCCCTATCTGGAAAGAACGCTGTTCCACCAGGAAGAGGATGAGGGTTTTTATCTGATCCAAAACCTGTCTGATCGTCTGGTATCCAAAAAGGACTTGCGGCAATTTCTTGATGCAATTATGGCAGCAATTTGTGATCAGTTTCAGGTTTCAACTGGTTTTGTAGCTGCCAGCAACGAGGAAGGGTGGGAGATCGTTTTTCATGTGGGGGAGTGGGAGGCATTCAAGAACGGCAATCTTGAGAAGGATTTAGTCAAAAAAGTTCCCGAAATAGGCGGTTTGAGACCCGCCCAAATGTACTCTTGGGGGGATTTTTGGGTATTTCCGCTGTATACTACTATGGAGGAAAAATTAATTGGGATGATTGGTGTGCTCAAAAATGCGGAGCAGGAGTTTGACCCTGCTTTGATCGAGCCGCTCAAGGTGCTTGGCCATCGGGCGACCCAGGCGCTTGAAGATAGAATATTGCAAAAGCAATTATTTGTCGGGATGGAGGAACTAAGCCCGAAAGCAGCCTCGATACAGAGACTGCGCGCAGCTTCCAGATTTGATCAAAGCGAAATATATCGCGAACTCAATGAGGCTCAATCGGCTCAGGAACTCACTACCTGGGTCAAGGATGCATTGAGCCATTATTGGGGAGGCCCAAAATTATCTGAGAGCCCTTTAGCTAGCTTGCAGGTAGTGAGAGGAGAATTGGCTAAACATGACGGGAATTCTGTTAACGCCCTGCGTTCAGTATTACGTCGGGCATTGGAGCAAGTAAAACCAGCTGGAGAGAAAAAATTCACACCAGAATGGATTTTATTTAATATCCTGGAATTAAAGTTTATTGAGGGGCACAAAGTTAGAGAAATTGCATCGCGTTTGGCGGTTTCCGAGGCTGATCTTTACCGGAAGCAGCGAATAGCAAT
>JBDLJU010000242.1:0-4614 GCA_039714215.1 Chloroflexota bacterium
GGCGATCCCCATGCCCACACCGGGCACGAGGATCATTCCGATTACGCCAATTAAGGAGGCAATTGGGAAGAACAAGAAAGTGTTCTTTAACTGCATCTTTTTGATCAGGTAGCCGGTAACAAATGCCTGAACGGCTAGAGAGACCAGCGTAATGATTAAGCGGTAGGTGCTGAAAAACTGCTGGTAGCTGGCCTGGTCCTGGTAGGCAAGGTCGGTGACCACCAGGAAGCGGAACTCGATTAAGGTGTCTGCCACCGCCAAACCGATAATTGCATACATCATGTATTTGAAGGAAGGTACATCCAAAAGGAATTTCCAGCCTTCGCGCAGGGTTTCACGGAGAGTTTCAGTTTGGACAACTGTCTTACGAACTTTAACCTGCCCTAAACCGCCCCAGAGCACCATAAAGGCGAGCATATAGACGATGATATTGAGGGTCAGGATTTCTTCAGGATTGATCCCCAGTTTCGGGAACAGTGTTGGGGAAATCAAGCTGATTCCGATACCGATCAGCTTGCCGATAAAATTGAATCCTGAAATAAGGGGGAACAGGCGCTTTGCCTGAGAGATTTTGAAAATATCGTTAGCCAGCACCCAGAACACCAGGGGGAACAGGATGAACTGCTGCTCCGAGAGGATATACATGAAGGAGTAGTTCAACCACTCAGGGGAATTGAAAACAAACATCATCCGCAGGATGATGAAGAGGAAAGCGAATAGCAGGGTGATCCACTGGATCAGTTTGGTGCGTTCAAACTTGTCAATCACCAGGGTCTGGAGTGCGCCTGTCAGGAGGATGAAGGCATAGTCAACCAGTAAAACGATGAGGATGCCATTCGGCCCGCCGGAATTTAGGAACCCGCTGATCGAGACAATCCCCGAGACCTGCATGGCGAGTGCATTTGCCAGCAGGGCAAAGCCGAGTACAAAAACGATCCCCGCTTCCCCTGGTTGGAGATTTAAAAATTTTTTCTTTGGTTGCTTCATCCGGAATTCTCCATTCCTTGCGTGATGGGCAGGCTGGCAAAAGGCCAGCCTGTTAAAGTATTACTCGGGTATTGGCAGCTCAAATATTTGGTGAGGTCATGCCAGCGGCAGCAAGCCGGGTGCAGACGTTGAAGGATTTCTAGAGCTGCCCGGGATTGCTGGTTAATCAATCAAACGATCTGCCAACCCACGGAGGGCATCTGAGACCGGATGTTCGGGGAATTTGATCACGAAGACATCCGAGCTGCCCAGGACCATCATTTCATCCGAATGGGGCATGAGGGCGGCAACTTCGCAATTGTAGGTGCTTTCAACTTGTTGCTTGACTTCATCTAAGTTGAATATGTTAGGGATCTTATTTACAGTCAGGAGCAGCTCTGCAACATCTAATTTTCGAGCGACTTCAACGGTGACCGAGGTGCCCATATAGTCCTGTGTGTCGGGGCGTAAGATCAAGACAACTTTGTCGGAAATTGCAATCGACAGCAGGGTCTCTTCATTAAGACCTGGGTGGGTGTCAATCAGCAAAGCATCGAGCTCCAGGTCCATGATCAGGTCCTGGAAACCGGCGTCCAGCAGGCCGACATCGTAACCCTCGCGCAGCACACGGGCAATTTCCCCGGCTTTGAGGCTGGAGGGGATTAAGAATATCTTCCCAGAAATGTCTGCTTCCAGGTTGGCGGTGACATCGTAGGCGGCTTCTGAAATATCGCATAAGCCCCACAGGTAATCATTAAGTGAGTGTTCCATCTGTGCTTCATCTAAGCCAAAGATCGCGTGTATTCCGGGGGATTGGATATCCGTGTCAACAACACCAACGCGGAGGCCCTTCATTGCTAAGATGGTTGCAAGATTTGCGGTGGTATTGGATTTTCCCGTACCACCACGGTAAGAGTGGATAGAAATAATTTTTGACATTCTGCAGCTTCTCCCTTGTGAGTGATTGATTAGGATAATTTTATTATATGCTATTCTAAGTATTTACGGCAATTATCTCGAGATTTTAATAAGCATTTAGCGCTTGTGGTCTGCATCCCATCCGACCGGCTTTATCGTGGTCGCTTTTCCCGAGAGCAGCCCGGCGACACCACCGGCAGGTTTTCCGGATCTTTCCCGGCACGATGGGCAACTGCTGGGATCGTGGGAGTTGTAGTGGTCGGGTTGGGTGTAGGCGCTGATAAAACCTTCATAGTTACGGACAATGATCTTGCTGTCCGACATGCTCAGCAGGTAATTTGGTTGGACCGGCACCTTACCGCCGCCCTCGGGGGAATCGATCACATAGGTGGGGACCGCATATCCCGAGGTGTGCCCGCGCAGCGCTTCAATGATTTCGATCCCTTTGGAGATCGGTGTGCGGAAATGACCGGCGCCCGGAACCAGATCACATTGGTAGATGTAGTACGGGCGCACCCGGTTGATCACCAATTTGTGAACCAGATCGAGGAAAATATTTGGGCAGTCATTGATCCCTGCCATCAGCACAGATTGGCTGCCTAACGGAATCCCGGCATCTGCCAGTTTGTTCATCGCGGTGGAGAGCTCTGGGCTGACCTCCCTCGGATGGTTGATGTTGATATTCATCCACAGGGGTTTAAACTGCGAGAGCATCTCCACCAGTTGATCTGTGATTCTCTGCGGCAGGAAGATTGGCACCCGAGTGTTGATCCGCACAATTTCAATGTGCGGGATGGCGTACAGCTGTTCGAGGATCGATTTTAGTAACTTTTCTGGAAGCACCAAGGGATCACCCCCCGAGAGTTGGATATCTCTGATCTGGGGAGTTTCGGTAATGTAATCGATCATTCTTTGAAAATTTTCTGTGCCAAAATTTTTACTCGGGTCGCCAACAATCCGGCTGCGAGTGCAGAAACGACAGTAGCTTGCGCACTGCGTGGTAAGCAGCATTAACACCCGGTCGGGATAACGGTGTACTAAACCAGGCACCGGGGAATGCAAATCTTCTGAGAGGGAATCGGTCTGGGAGGCTTCAAATGGAGTTAATTCTTGCGAAGTGGGGATTACCTGCCGGCGGATTGGGCAGTTGGGGTCTTCCGGGTCGATCAAACTGGCGAAGTAGGGGGTGACTTCCACGCGGAAGATACCCTCTGCGTCTAACCCCTGCTTTTCTTCTTCAGTAAGCTGAATGATTTTCTCAAAATCCTCAGACGTATTCAGGCGGTTGGCAAGCTGCCAGCGCCAATCTCCCCACTGTTCAAGAGAGAGGTCTTTCCAGGGTGAAGGCGGCTGACCATCCGTCTGACGGGCAGCGATTTCTGGTACGGGGTGTTGCATGAAAGCTCCTTGCGGCTAATCCTCAAAAATTGGCGTTAAAAACTTAGTCGCCAGGTTTTTTGGATTAGGGTCGAGATTAATTTAATAATCCCTAATTTAATAAGATTTTATCATAAATACTACCTTTAAAGTAAAGTTTCTGTTTGCAATTAAGATAAGTAATAAAATTAAATTTCAGTGATTGCTGCTTCAATGATCAAGTACGGTTGGTCCTGTGCATATCGGGCGAGATTAAAATCGCCGTAGCTGGTTGTCTTGAAGCCAGAATTTTTCAGTTCTTCGAAGTATTCTTCCGCCGGGGTGAGAAAATGGCTGGTTGCCTGGGAGAAACGTTCTACCTGACCATCTGGGAGCAGGTGGTCGTAATGCCAGCAGATTTCAAGCTGCCCTGCCTGGCTGTGCCATTCGTTGCTGGCCTGCACCGGGTTGCCGGTTTCGGGGTGAATGAATACCGTTTCGACTTCGACTTCTTCGATCGCTTCGAGTTTGGTCACCCAGGTGGGATTGGGCACGCTGGTGGCAAAAACGCCTCCGGGAGTGAGGTGCTCACGGATGCAGTTGAGGGCTGACTGGCGCTGAGATTTGCTGAGGGTGCTGTAGGTGTTGCACGGCAGCAGGATCAGGGAGAAATTGCGCTCAAGGGAAAAATTGCTCAGGTCTCCCTGGACAAGGTCTGGAGGATCGATCTCATCTTGGGCGGCCAGGGTTTTCAGCTGTTGGAGCATAGCTGCGCTGATATCCAGCCCGGTGACCTGATAGCCCGCCTCGATCAGGGGCAGCATGATCCGCCCGGTGCCGCAGCCCAGTTCAAGGATCGGGCTGCCGTGCTGCTCTGCAAGGCCCAACCAAAAAGGGAGGTCTTCAAGATATTGGTTGTGGTGGGTGTGGTACAAAAGTGGCTGCATCCTGGTTCCAATTCGAAACATGCGTATCTTATTCAGATTATATGCGATTGCAGGTCGGAGACCAAATTTTGGGGGCTTACAAATATGATATTTTACTTTTGGATCAGGTGCATCTGGGTGGTTTTAAAGGATAATTTTTATTCTCACCTTGATTTTCCCTGCAGAGTAGTTTATACTCCCTGAGCATTCGGGGCGTAGCGCAGCCCGGCAGCGCACCGCGTTTGGGACGCGGGGGTCGGAGGTTCAAATCCTCTCGCCCCGACTGTACAAAAAGTGGAAGGCAACCGCCTTCCACTTTTTGTATATTGGGGATCTAGATGGTTGAACGTGTAGAATTGCGAAGCAATTCTACAAGCGGTTCAGTTTCACCGAACCGCCCAAATCCGTCTCGCCCCGACTGATAAAAATGACCAGAGCATTCGCTCTG
>JBDLJU010000243.1:0-4606 GCA_039714215.1 Chloroflexota bacterium
ACCCCCGCCTATATCTGTGTTACTCCCGCACATGGTGTGATGGATTGCTACCACGACCCCTCCTTAAAAACCATTTTCAATCACAGCGGAATGACCACCCCTGACGGCATGGCGATTGTTTGGTTGTTAAAACTCTATGGGCACAAACATGTAAGCCGTGTCTACGGCCCAGATCTGATGCTGGCGGCCTGTGAAGCTGGGCTCGAGAAAGGCTGGCGGCACTTCTTCTATGGCGGGAACCCTGGCGTGGCTGATCGCCTCGCCGAGAGGCTAACCGATTTGTTCCCCGCGATAAATATTGCAGGGACTTATTCTCCGCCTTTTCGACCATTATCATTAGACGAGGAGAAGCAGGTGACAGAAAATATTCGAGCTGCAAAAGCGGATATCGTTTGGGTGGGGCTCAGCACCCCAAAGCAGGAACTATGGATGTCCCAGTTCGTGGACCGTCTGGCTGTCCCTGTTTTAGTCGGGGTAGGAGCCGCATTCGACTTTCTCTCCGGAACAAAAAAACAGGCGCCTCGTTGGGTGCAGCGCACCGGGTTAGAATGGTTATTCCGTCTCTTGAGCGAACCACAACGATTGTGGCGACGGTATATTCAATACCCGAAATTTGCAATTTTGTCATTGGCACAATTACTTGGTTTCTTGAATTATTCCGAGGAGGAAGATTAGCCATGTTCAGGCGGTTCTCGGTAAATTTTGCAGTCTTTTCAATGATTTTAGACTCGGCGATCATCATTGGCAGTCTTGCCCTGGCTGTATTCCTCCGTCCGGTGCTTAATGATGTCGGGTTTATCAAGAGTGTTGGTGAAGAATTCAGCTTACCCTGGGAACTCTATCCAATCTTTACAGCCATCTGGATAGGTGTCTTTTTAGGGGTATCCGTCTATGATGGCCGGAAGAATTTCAAAGTCGTTGAAGAGTTATCGTCGCTGACCTGGGCTGTACTTCTTGCGGCGGTTGCATCTGCCGGGGTGCTTTATTTATCTTACCGTAGTGTTTCTCGTTTCATGTTTCTTTCCTTTGTTATTTTTGCCGGATTATTCGTGGGCAGTTGGCGGATGATTTACCGCTGGCGCGCCAGGAACCATCCCTATCACAGAACGAGGAGGAGAGTAGTTATCGCTGGCACCGGTCAAGTTGGGCAATTGGTCAAAAAGCAGCTTGTTGAGAATCCGTTATTTCGATTGAATTTCATTGGTTTTATTGGGAGGGAGATCGAGGATGAGGTGTTGGGTGGCTATCATATGGTGCGACCACTGATCAAAGAAGAAGCGATTGACGATATCGTCATTGCTCTACCGGGGATCGATAACCAGATGATCAGTGAAATCGTCGCCAATCTTATTGATATTCCGATCAGAATTTGGGTTGTGCCGGATTCATTTTCGCTTGCCCTTCACAAGGCAGGAATTGAGGAATATGCCGGGATTACCATGCTGGACCTGCGCGCTTCGGCTCTAAACGACTACCAGCGGATGACCAAACGAGCGCTAGACTTGCTTGGTGCGCTGCTCCTGCTGCCCCTGGCTGTCCCTGTAATGATCACGATTGCTCTTTTGATCTTTATTTTCGACCGCGGCTCCATTATTTTTAATCAGGAAAGAGCTGGGGAAAATGGAAACCCTTTTACCATGCATAAATTTCGCACAATGGTCGTTGACGCCGAAAAGTTGAGAAAAAACCTTCAGGAAGAGAATCATAAGCGTGAAGAAGACCCCCGGATAACACCTCTCGGCAGGATATTGAGAAAAACCAGCCTGGATGAGCTGCCGCAGTTATTTAACGTGATCAAAGGTGAAATGAGTTTTGTAGGACCGCGCCCAGAATTGCCAGACCTGGTTGACAAATACGAGCCATGGCAGCGAGCAAGGTTTGCAGTACCTCCGGGAATCACCGGCTGGTGGCAGGTGAGCGGGCGCAGCGACCGGCCAATGCACCTAAATACCGAAGATGATCTGTACTACCTAAACAATTATTCGTTGTGGCTGGACCTGCAAATAATTGTAAGAACGGTCTGGGTAGTATTAACCGGTAAGGGTGCATATTAGGGGAAATAGCAGGTTCAGAATTCAACTCAGTCAAACTTCTGTGCCCTTTATTTGATTAAACTTCGTTCATTCAAATAAAAAACCACCAGAGACAATTATTCAGCATTGTCCCTGGTGGTAAAACTTGCTTAAACCGAAGTTTATTTGCCTGCTTTCTTTTTCCCTCCGATGAACCCTTCCATCATGCTGGTGAACTCCATCGGGAAAATAAACTTGGTCGCGTCACCCTGACCCAATTCTTTCAGAGTATCAAAATACTGTAAAGTCATCGTTTTCTGATCAATTCCCTCCGCCGCTTTGAAAATCAGTTCCAAAGACTCAGCATAGCCCTGTGCCCTGAGGATCGCCGATTGGCGCTGACCATCCGCTTCCAAAATCGCTGCCTGCTTCTGCCCATCTGCGATATTGATTGCCGCTTCCATCTCACCGGTAGACTGGGTCACCTGAGCACGGCGCTCGCGCTCGGCCGACATCTGCCGGTTCATCGCATCGAGGATCTCCCTCGGCGGCACAATCTCACGGATTTCCACGTTGGTCACCTTGACCCCCCAGCGCTCGGTGACCTCATCGAGGCGGGTGCGCAGCAGGTCGTTGATATGATCACGCTCGGAGAGCACGTCATCCAACAGGATCCCACCGATCACTGCGCGCAGGGTCGTCGTCGCCATCCCCTCAGCCGACTCCTCCAGATTCCTAACTGCCACGACACTTGAGATCGGGTCCAGCACCTTGTAATACCAGATGAAGTCAACCGAAATGGCCGCATTGTCTTTGGTGATCGAGGTCTGGTGCGGAATCTCGCGCACCTGCTCTCGCAGGTCTACCTTGACCGCTTCCTCAACGAATGGGATCACGATGATCCACCCCGGGCCGCGGGCGGCGGTGACCTTCCCAAACCGGAAAACCACCAGGCGTTCAAACTCACGCACAATCCGAACTGAGTACATCAACAAGACCACCACAACCAAGATCGCCGCTGCAATTGCACAGATCACCACCACGCCGCTAAATTCAAAAGTTTCCATCTACAACTCTCCTTTTGTTAGATTGCACTGAGTTAAAATTTCTTGATTACTTAATTTGTTTTACAATCAGCACCAGGCCATCACGGGCAACGACTTCCACCCGCTCCCCGATTTTGATCGGCTGGTCGCTGCGCGCCGTCCATTTTTCCCCACCCACGTACACCGATCCCTCAGTGTGAATTTTTGTTTTGGCTTCACCTACCGCGCCGATCAATGTCCCCAGGTCATGCACCGAAGGCGCACCCATCGCCTCGATCAGCTTCGCCGCTACCAGCCAGACCACGCCCCCGGCAAACAAAGACATCACCAACGCCAGCAGGGGATGCACGCCCGGCTGCCACCAGGAATCTCCTTTAAAAAGATACGCCGAGCCAATCACGAAAGCGGTGACCATTAAACCCAGGTAGAGCTTAACCCGCTTGCCGCGCAGGCTCAAGCCAAAAGGCACAAACCCCAACAGCAGCAAGATCAGCGCCCAGAGGTTACTGTCGATATTATACGTTTGCCACAAGACCACCCCCCAGGCAACCAACCCGACGATTTCAAATACGCCAGTCCCTGGGATCAAGATAGCAAACACGGTCATTAAAAACGCCGCCACAATCAATATATACGCCAGATTTGGGTTCAATAAAAACGCCATTTTTTCCTCCAATGATATCCAAACTCTGATATTTACCAGATTGATGCTGGATATTAATAAATCGAAACCTTGCTTCGATCATAGACCAACTTGCTACTCAATTATACAATGCCCCACAGCAGGCACAATCATACTTTCCAGGATGCCCGGACCACAACTCCCCAGCTTCATGTATAATACTCAAAAATCTGCAAGAAATCGAAAGAGGCTGCTGCATGAAACTTGCTCTCGCTCAAATCAATACCGTGCTCGGTGCCCCGAAGAAAAATCTGGAAAAACATCTCGAATTGATCACCGAGGCCCGGAAAAATGCCGCCGACCTGATCATCTTCCCCGAGCTGTCCCTCACCGGCTACATCCTGCAGGATTTAGCCCTCGAGGTCGCCGTGGAACCCTCCCCACAGGACCCGATCTTCGGACCGCTCTTCGAAGCCAGCGAGAACATCGACATTGTGGTCAGCTTCGTGGAGCACGACAAACGCCACCATTACTACATCGCCGCCGCCTACCTCTCTGACGGCGAGCTGGTCCACCTGCACCGCAAAGTCTACCTGCCGACCTACGGACTGTTTGACGAGGCCCGTTTCTTCGCTCACGGCAGCAAGATCAGAGCCTTCGATACCCGCCACGGACGCTTTGGCATCCTGATCTGCGAGGACTTCTGGCACGCCTCGCCCCCTTACCTGATGTGGTTGGACGGCGCCGAACTGCTCATCCTCGTCTCCGCCTCCCCCGGGCGCGGGATCGGTACCGAGCCGCGCCTCGAATCCGCCCGCTGGGTGGAGCACATCAACCGGGCCTACGCCAGCCTGTTCAGCTACTTTATCGCCTCCACCAACCGGGTCGGCTATGAAGACGGGATCAACTACTACGGCGGCGCCACC
>JBDLJU010000244.1:0-4603 GCA_039714215.1 Chloroflexota bacterium
TCTGCTCGGTGGTCTCCGGCTTGGTGAGGATGAAGACCGCCCCCGGGGTTTCGGGGATTGATTTCAAATCCGGGAAGCAGGGATCGCCTTCAAACTCGGATATTCGTGGGTTGACCGCGCTGACCGCGTATCCATTTTCTTTGAATTTACGGTAGGCCAGGTTGCAGCCAGTCTCACGCTGGTCAGAAACGCCAACGACGGCGATATGTTTCTGGGCTAAAAAGTCTTTTACCAAACTATCAATCTCAGACATCAGTCTCCTCATTTATCTACGGATTGACCAGCACCACCCAGTTTGTGCCCAATGGCAGCCAGACATCTGGATTAATCACCAGCGGGCGGGGTCCTGGGAGCGCTGAGCCAAATAAAGCAGTTTTACCTTCCGCCTCCCCAAAGAACAATACCAGGATAACCAGGGAATAAAAGAACAGTGCACGTGCTTTTTTCATCTCGCCTCCTTGTAAACAAGGAGTATCATGCTGGTATACCTTCAACAATAAACAATTGTGATTCGAAATGCAATAATTTTATGAGGCTCTCAAACAAGATCACCCGGTTCCAGCCTCTGGCCTTCTCCGGTTTGGAAAGATTGGATAAGTTTTCAATGGTTTCTTTAATTTTTGGCATCGGAATAATTTGATTTTAAAGGAGGAACCATGCCTGTTTCTCCTTTTTAAGAAACGATTTATCGCTACTCCCACCCCGGTGGGATGGCAAAAACATCAAACCATGGGTCTCGATAAGTGTAGATCGTAAACAGGGAGACGAGAATTACAAATAACAGTACGATCATTATTTTGAACTCTTTACTTAATATCACTTTTTCAAATTCCCGCTCGATAAAGATCGCACCCAGGCTGGAGATGTAAAGAACTATGTTCGCAGAGACAATCTCCGCCCAGATTGTTTGATACTCTCCATAATAAGCAGGTGGGGTGAAGAACAAGGTGAATATTAACCAGGGATACAAGACTGTCGCCCCGATGCGGGCAAAGCCAATTTTTTCAGCATGGTGCCCTTGCTTCCGCTTGATCAAGAATTCGATCAAGCTGACCAGAGCATACGAATAAAACGCGATCTTCATATGCTGGTATACAGCTTCGCTGACTCCAGAGAATATCTCGGTTACTGGATTCGGAAAGAAATCATACGCATAATGCAAAATCAGGAAAGTGATTTGGAGATACAGCGCTTTGAGCAGCATGCTTTTCCAGTTTCCGGTCGGTTTTTTTGTCATGGGATCTCCTTTGAAACCAGCAGGTCAGTATATTCAATATCTCCAAATATTTTGGCCTGGCGGTTGATGAACCGCTCCAGCAGCGCAATCCTGCTGCCCTGGGGCCCTGCCCAGATTTTTCTGGCAGCCGCATTCGGGTCGGCGGGGTATTGGTTAAGTCCGGGAGAGGTTTGTGCCTTTTTCATCACGCCTCCTGGTAAACTGTGACAATCACGCTGCTGTACCTTACACTATATCCAATTGTGATTCGAAAAGCAATAATTCTTAAAAAGAATAGTGAGGACTGCCATAGATCAAACCAAATCGAACTTCGTTCGACCAATTGCACAATAACCGGCATGTCCTCAGCCGGTCATTGTGTTGTATTTTTTTCGTGTAATTTCTAGAAATTACGCTGTTAATTTAATCTTGAACTTCCAGAATGATCTCCTCCCCATACCCATAGAAATCTTCGTCATACATCGCCGATAAATGCGTTGGAGGGCTGATGAATTCTCCTGCAACCACAGCCCGGGCATAATATTGATAGGTATAGTAGCCATCTGCGAGCTCCGTGATGAAGAAAACAACCTTATCGGGATAAATTTCTTTGTAGTTATACCCCAGGATATGCCAGCGGTAGCGCGTGGCTGCCGCGTATGGGTCTGCGCTGGCGGCATGCGAAGTTAGCGCCAGGTTCTCATTCAGGGCGATCAGGCCGCCTGGCAGCGGATCTTCGATGATGATGTAGAATGCATCCGTGGGGATATTTACCGTGATCTGGATCATCACCAGATCCCCTTCGGAAAATGTGGTGAGCTCCTTTTTAGTCTCGGGGTGATGATATGTTCGCTTGACCATGATACCCTCCACATCCTCTGGCAAGGTTTCGGAGACCAGCTCGCGACCCACCACATAGTAGAGAGCCTGGGCAGAGTCGCTGGTGATCACCACCTGATTCTCTCCTTCAGCCAATTTCGCTGCAGGGATATTGATTACCTCTGAATTTTCACCTGCTGCAAACTGAGCCGTGGAGTATTCGGTGCCATTTAAAGAAATCGAATAGGTAAAGACTTTCCCCGCGGTCTGTTCGTGTGCGATGTAGTCGGTCAAGGCAATCATCGAGAAAGCGGTTTCATTGGTCGTCCCCCAACCAGAATTACTGCGGCGTTTAGACATCAACCAGTCCGCAATCCCAGAAGCGCTGCCATGATCAGGATGGACAGTCAATATTGCCTTGAGCAGAAGCGCATTCGACCGCACGCTGGAGGACATATACTTTTTATCGTAGTAGCCATCCTTACTCCGACCTGGAATATACTGCCTGCCAAGGGAATCTGTTTCCAAATCATCGACAATCGACAAAAGCAGTTCCAGCGCCAGTTCCTCCTCACCAAGCTGATCCAGGGTGAGGATCAGCGCAGACTGGCTGAAGGTGTTCAGGTCGACGAATGAACTGGTCAGGCTTAACACATCATCGAGTTCTGCCCCACCACCGAGGCTCATCGCATACAAGGCAAACGACTGGGTATCTGCATTCATCTCTGCAAGATTTTCAGCCAGGTACGAGGTTCCCCTCTCGATCACTCCGGGATCAATGAAATAGCCACTTTCGGCAGTAACCTGCAAACCAAACACCACCCAGGCAGTATTGTAGTTGTTGCTGCTGTCATCGTACCACCAGCCCCAGCCACCATCATCATGCTGGAAGGCATACAGGCGCTGGATGCTCGCCTGGATCTTTGCATCCAGGTCTGCCAGGCCGGCCCGCTCTGAAACGCCTAACTGGTTAAATGCCCGGCTGACGACCGCATTGGGCAGCGCCCTGCTCATCGTCTGTTCGATACAGCCGTAGGGGAAACCGGTGAGGTACTCGACCCCATCCAAGAGCGAACTGGAGATCGTGCGATCCAGCTTGATCACCAATTGACTTCCCGGCAGAGCGTCATCCGGGAGATCAATGGGAATTTCAACCTTGCCTTCAAATGAACCAGATTCGGACACCCATGAGCTGATGCTGCGGGGTGCGGCAGTGACCGTGGTTTGCACGGCATCACCGTATTCCCCTGCCTCAACCGAGATCACCACGTCGCTCTCGCCCGCTTCGACCACATCCGCCTGCCAGTTGACTACCTCAGATTCGCCGGGTTCAACCGCAACCCGGTGAGACAGGTCACCGGTAAAGTCACAGATACTGCAGTCGGCGTAGGCCACAAAATTCAGCGCTTCCGCGGTGTAATTGTGCACTACCGCTGAGAGCACAAAAGTATCGCCAACGATCAGCTGTTGGGGCAGCTGCGGCCTTACGACCACCGGCTGCTGGGTGATCACGGTATGGACGGCCTCTCCCACTTCGGTATCGAGAGTGACGCCCTTGACCGAGACCCGCCAGGTGGTCAACGAATCCGGCAGAGTGACGGTCACCCGCAGGCGGCCGTCTTCTTCGGTGATCAGCCGCGGCAGCCAGATCAGCGTATCAGGGAAATCGCTGCGTGGATCGGCTCCATCCTCAGAGAAATCTCCCCCACCGCCGCCGCCTCCACGTCCAGGAGGACGATTCTCCCTGGTTGGCACCAGACTGTTGAATGAACCGACTCCAAGCTCACGCGGTGAAAAGAACGCCTCATGGATCGGGTCAACCAGGTCCTGGCTGAGCAGGTAGATCGCCTCATCGACCAGGGCAAGCGATACTTCGGTGTTAACCGGATTGCCCGCTGCATCGTTTACTTCGATATAAAATGTGGCTTCCTCGCCAGGTTGATAAACTTCCTTGTCTGAGCTGATCTCAACCTGCAGCTGATGACTGACATCTAAAACCTCTAACTTGATGTAATCTGAGCGAAGTTTGCTTTCTCCTGTGGAAGTAAAAGAGTAAGATCCATACATCTCAATCGACATCACATCCACTTCTTCCCAGATTTGGAAATAGACATAAACGTTCGGGGCATAACTTCCATACAGCGGCACATCGATGATCGTATACGGCGGCTCAACCCGGACCACCCGGTAATCGAGCACCCCGCCGCGTTCGATGGTCAGCAGTCCTTCACCGGCGAATGCGGTTTCGATCATCACCTCTGCGGTTTCACCAGCAGTGTACTCTGTTCGAGTGGAAGAGAGGGTTATCCCATCAATGAAATTTTCTGAAAGATCCGTATCTTCCCCTAAAATATACACATAACGGCGTTTCTTGAGCAAGTTCTCACGATCATCCTCCGCACTTGCTTCAATACGGTAACGGCCGCTCTCCAAATCGAGATATTCGGTCACCCTGCCTTCTGGATCTGTCACTAACTCCAGTTCCAAATAGGTTTCGTAATCTCCCCGATAACTGTTCTCTCGCCGCTCCCATTTCGAGATTTCCAGGCTGATTGGTTGTTCAGCCAG
>JBDLJU010000245.1:0-4577 GCA_039714215.1 Chloroflexota bacterium
GCCCAAAAGTGGACAAATAACATACTCAGATACACGACCAGCAAAAAAACGCCTAACTTGCGATGATCTTCAGAGACCCATTTCCCTTTTCTTGGCCAGAAAATAATACTTACAATAACGCTGATAAAGGGCACAATGTTTGCCCGCAGGGAAAGCCACAAGGTTTCTAAACCAAACCAAGCCAGATGGCCCCGATCACTCAACCATACAGAGGGAGGCCACCAGCTGAAATCTTTCGGTACGTGGATAATACTCCAAGGGGGGCGGTAGCGGGCAATCGTGGGAAAAATCTCTGCTGGAAGCCAGTACGCCCAAAATTTGAGGATATCTGGCCAGAAAGTTAGATGAAGCCATACAACAGGCAGCAGTCCACAGATTGCCGCCCAGACTGCGGTCTTCCTGCCGGAGGACCACAGCAGGTACAACAAATAGAGGAACAGCACAGGAAGCAAATTGATCCTGGTCATCCCGGTCAGCCCTGCTAAAAATGCAGCGACACACAACTCCCATGTCTTGCGTTGTTTCCCAACTGAAAAAAACAACATCCAGGCGAAAAGGAAACAAACCAACCCCTGAGTGAACACCTGGCTGAAAGCCTTAACCCAGCCAGTATTTAACGTAACTGCCCAAATCACACCAGCCCCCCACCAAACACCCCCCAACCGGTAGCCCACCAGGCCCAGACCCAGCAGGGTGAGCAACCCCAGCACTACAGAGAAGAACCTTGCTGTCTGCATCCCCGGCCCGAACCACAGCTGGAGATAACCTGGGACCAAATATGCCAGCGGCATGTGGTTTGTCCAGGGTGCAAAATCAGCATACGGTTGGTATTCTTGTGACGCGAAGAGGTAGCCCTTAAATATATACGCGGATTCATCGTAAACCGTTGTGGTCAGGTGGTGAGAATAACTCCAGGTCAGCGCCAAATAGCAGCACACGCCGATAAACGCCGCAAACAAACCTAGACGGCGATAATATTCTGAGATTAGAGTCCGTTTTTCTTTCATTACAAAACCCCTGTTAGGGTAGATTACCGCTTTATTATCGCATATTTCATGATCCAGGCCCCTGGAAAAGTTGAGATGATCGGAATATGACTGCCTGTATAGCACATATGTTCTGGTATAATAAGTATACAGAAAGGAAATCGCATGGACCAGCCTACATTTCATCAACGGTTGAAAAGCCAGGGGCGCAGCGAAAAACTTGCCAGTTGGGATCCTGCCGAGCTGCATGTTGTACTTAAAATTTTTGTTGAACGAACAAACTTTGAAGGTATCCCCCCGCAGCCCGCTGAAGTGCTCTACAGCGTCACCACCGCCCAGAATTTGCCTCAAATCGTGGAACACTCGTGATCAAAGAGATCGAAACCAAGGGAATCCTCAACCATGTGAAGCAGCCGGATGACTGGTTCGGTTTAAAATACAACATGAACCTGTACCGCGGCTGCCAGCACCGCTGCATTTACTGTGATTCACGCAGTGAGTGCTACCAGATCGAAGATTTCGATGGCGAGGTGCTGGTCAAGACCAATGCAGTTGAGCTGCTTGCCGACGCCCTGCCCCGCAAGCGGATTAAAGGCACGATCGGCACCGGTTCGATGAATGACCCCTACATGCCGGTGGAGAAAAAATTCAATCTGACCGGGCGCGCCATGGAAGTGATCGCCGAGAACTGCTTCCCGGTGCATATCCTCACGAAGAGTGATTTGGTGCTCAAAGACCTGGAAACCATCCGTCAGATCAACAAAGCGTTTGCGGCGGTGAGCTTCACGATCACCACGGCAGACGACAAGCTCGGCAAACAGGTGGAACCCGGAGCGCCCAGAGTATCTCGACGCTTCGCGGCGATGAAAATCCTCGCGGATGCAGGCGTTCACACCGGCCTGCTGCTGATGCCGGTGCTGCCGTTTATTGAAGATAACGCAGAGAACCTGACCGCGATCTTTGAAAAAGCCGCCGACCACGGAGCATCATATCTTGTCCCATCTTTAGGGATGAGCCTGCGTGACCGCCAACGAGAGTATTACTACGATCAGCTTGACCAACTTTTCCCGGGCATCCGGGAAAAATATGTGCAACAATTCGGCTCTCGCTACTTCGCGCCAGCGAATTCATATCAGCAGCTCAACCTCCATTTGGAGCAGTTGAGCGAAAAATTCGACCTGCCGCTGAAAATGCCAATGTATACTCCTGTAAAGAACAGCAAACAAATCCCTATGTTTTCGTAGTAGTTTTTAAATTTTCCATTATCCCAAGATGATATAATCAGCGCAATGAAACGCTCTAACCAACTCCGAGAAATGCGTGCCGAGGGAAAAGCCAGGCGCAAATATTGGAAGATCATCTTACCGATTATCGTGCTGCTGATGCTCCTCCCGGTGATTTACCGCCTACCCCCGGTACATGACAGGTTGTCATGGCGGGTCAATGAACTGCGCACGAGGATTGCTTACGCGATCAACCCACCTGATGAGGCAGTGTTCATCCCCCAAGACCAACAAATCGCAGAAATTGTGCAGGCCACCCTGGATGCACTTGGATTGGAGATGTCAGGACCTGCCACACCCACGCCTCCACTTCAGCCCAGCGCAACCAACCTGGGGCCAACCTTGACTCCGACCATCACAGCAACACCGCTGCCTGGTGGCATTGACCTGCGCGAGCAGGTGGTCTATGTCGATCAGCACGGTCGCTGGAATTACTGCGGACCTGCTAACCTGACCATGTCTCTGAAGTTCTGGGGTTGGGATGGCAATCGCGACCAGGTTGCTGAAGTGATCAAACCTGGTCCAGCTGACCCTGAAATGGATTATATCGACCGCACGCTGGTAGATAAAAACGTGATGCCATATGAAATGGTTGATTACGTCAATCAACACACCCCCTACCGAGCGCTCTCCCGCTACGGCGGGGATATTGAAATGATCAAACACCTGCTGGCTAATGGCTTCCCGGTGATGATTGAAAAAGGCTATTACGAGTACAGCTCAATTACCAAAAATATTGCCTGGATGGGACACTACCTCTTTGTTACCGGGTACGATGATGCCCAACAAAGTTTTATCGTCCAGGATGCGTACCTGACCCCGGGCGAGAGCATCCTGGTGAATTACGAAGAATTCCAGATGCAGTGGCGTTATTTTAATTACGTGTTCATCCTGGTTTTCCCCCAAAACCAAGAAACTAAAGTGATGGAACTGCTCGGACCTCGAGCAGACAAGCAGTGGTCAGACCGCCACGCCCTGGATATTGCCAACCAGGAAATCTCAGAATTAAGCGGTCTCGATCTTTATTTCGCCTGGTTCAACAAAGGAACCAGCCATGTGCAGCTTTATGAATATGTCGATGCCAGCTTTGCGTATGACTACAGCTTCCTGCTCTACGCAGACCTGACAGAAGAAGACCGTCCCTACCGGATCATGTGGTATCAGACCTGGCCCTATTTTGCTTATTTCTATTCCGGCCGCTACCAGGATGTGATCAATCTTGCCAATACCACTTTATTCGATACGGTGATCGACCCCACCCTGGAAGAAAGCTTCTACTGGCGCGGGATGGCTCGTCTGGAAATTGGTGAAACCGGCAACGCGGTGGATGATTTTCTGGAATCCGTCCGCCTCAATCCCAATTTCTCACCGGGTTGGGCAATGCTCGAACAGCTGGGAGTACAGCCTTAAGATGGTAAAAATTCTGCATTTTGCCGACGCCCATATCAATATGACCAACTACGGCCGCCAGGACCCCGAAAGCGGACTGCCGCTGCGGGTTCTGGATTTCCTCAATTCACTCGATACGATTGTCGATGCCGCGATCGAGGAACAGGTCGACCTGGTGGTATTTGCAGGGGACACCTACAAAGACCGCAGCCCTGCGCCAACCTTCCAGCGGGAATGGGAAAAACGGATCATCCGGCTTTCGAATGCTGAAATTCCCAGCTTGCTCCTGGTTGGCAACCATGACCTTTCCCCCAACCTCAACCGGGCACACGCCCTTGAGGAATTTAATACCCTCGAAATCAAAAATGTAATTGTTGCCGACAAGCCCCGATTTTATACCCCCGAGGACCTCTGGGGCTTACCGCTCCAGGTAGTAGCCCTACCCTGGGTATCACGTTCAGGGATGATCGCTTATCTGGACCTCGAACTGGGGAAACCACAAGAAATCTACGCCCAATTAGAAGCGCGCCTCGCAGGAGCTGTGCAGCAGTGGCTTGAGACTGCAGACCCTGACCTACCGATCCTGCTGACCGCCCATGCCTCTGTTCAGGGAGCATCCTACGGTGGAGAACGTACCGTGATGCTGGGAAATGATTTGGTGCTCTCAGGAAGCCTGGTAAAAGACCAGCGATTAGATTACGTTGCCCTGGGCCACATTCACAAACCCCAGGACCTCAATGAAGGCAGCTACCCACCAGTGGTTTACCCAGGATCAATTGAACGGGTAGACTTTGGAGAAGCAGACGAAAAGAAGTTTTTCGTTACAGTAGATTTAAAAAAGAAGCAGACCAGCTATCAATGGCGCGAGCTCACTGAAATTCGAAAATTTATCGATCGAAGTTTAGACCTCGAATCAGAC
>JBDLJU010000246.1:0-4516 GCA_039714215.1 Chloroflexota bacterium
TGAAGAAGAAAAAACCTGAGATTAAATTCCCCAGTGGGGAGGGGTTTGGGGTGGGGGTTGAATTTCATCGACCAACTTACCAACTTAATGTAACTACGCGAACATTGGTCTAATGGATTCCAGTTCTAAGCCCGCGCTCAACAGCCTGCGGTATAATTCCCCCGAAGAAATCAAACACCAATAACCCTGGAGAAGTGACCATGACTAAACGGATCGTTCATCCCCCCACGGGGACCGAACTTACCTGCAAGAACTGGCAGATCGAAGCCGCCTACCGCATGATCCAGCACAACCTGGACCCCGACGTGGCCGGTGACCCCGACAACCTGATCGTCTACGGTGGGAGTGGGAAAGCTGCCCGCAATTGGGAGGCTTTTGACGCCATCCTGGAAAGCCTGCGCAATTTAGAACCGGACGAAACTTTGCTGGTGCAAAGCGGTAAGCCGGTTGCTGTATTTAAAAGCCATCTCGATGCGCCCCGGGTGCTGATCGCCAACTCGAACCTGGTGCCCGCCTGGGCCAACCAGGATTACTTCGATGAGCTCGAAGCCGAGGGGTTGATGATGTACGGCCAGATGACTGCCGGCAGCTGGATCTATATCGGCACGCAGGGGATCCTGCAGGGCACCTTTGAGACTTTCGGCGCCTGCGCCCGAGACAACGGCTGGCAGAGCCTGAAAGGCAAGTTCGTGCTCACCGCCGGGCTGGGTGAGATGGGCGGCGCGCAGCCGTTGGCAATCACAATGAATGAAGGGGTTGGTTTGATCGTCGAGGTTGACCCCTGGCGGGCGGAACGCCGCCTGAAATTAGAGCAGATTGATAAAATCACGGATGATCTGGACGAAGCGCTGACCTGGATCAAGGAGGCGCTCAGCAAGGAAATTCCGCTTTCGGTGGGTTTGGTGGCCAACGCCGCCGAGGTGCTCCCTGAGCTGGTCAAGGGGGAATTGATCCCCGATGTGGTCACCGACCAGACCAGCGCCCACGACCCGCTGCGCTACTTCCCCACCGGGATGAGCTTCGAGGCGGGCGTAGAGCTGCGCAAGAAAGACCCCAAGAAATTTAAGCAACTGGCGATGGAAGCGATGGCGGCGCACGTCCAGGCGATGCTCGACTTCCAGGCGAAGGGTAGCGTGGTCTTCGATTACGGCAACAACATCCGCCAGCGGGCCTTTGACATGGGCGTGAAAAACGCCTTTGATTTCCAGGGCTTCGTGCCGCTGTATATCCGTCCGCTGTTCTGCGAGGGCAAAGGGCCCTTCCGCTGGGTGGCGCTTTCGGGTGACCCTGAAGATATTTATGAGACTGACCGGGCGATTTTGGAGCTGTTCCCCGAGGATGAGCACCTCGCCCGCTGGCTGAAGATGGCCAAAGAGCAGGTGCGCTTCCAGGGCTTGCCCTCCCGGATTTGCTGGCTGGGCTACGGTGAGCGCGCCAAAGCCGGCCTGATGTTCAACGAGCTGGTACGCAGCGGCAAGGTCAAAGCCCCGATCGTGATCGGGCGCGACCACCTCGATGCTGGGTCAGTAGCATCCCCGCGGCGCGAGACTGAGGGGATGTTGGATGGCTCGGACGCGGTCTCCGATTGGCCGATATTGAATGCCCTGATCAACGCGGTCAACGGCGCATCGTGGGTCAGCTTCCATCACGGCGGCGGGGTGGGGATTGGCTACAGCCAGCACGCCGGGATGGTGATCGTCGCCGACGGCACCGATGAGGCCGCCGCTCGATTAGAGCGCGTGCTGACCAGCGACCCGGGGATGGGGGTTGTCCGTCATGTCGATGCCGGTTACCAGCGGGCAATCGATGTCGCTGAAGAACGCGGGGTGCATATCCCGATGATCAAGAAATAGAGGCCAACAGTGACTGAGCAGATCATTCTTGATGGCAGCAGATTAACCCTGGAACAGGTCGTGCAGACTGCCTTTGCTCCGGAACAGGGGCGGGAAGTGGAAGTGATCCTGGCTGAGGTGGCCTGGGAACAGGTGCGCCGCGCCGAACAAGCCGTGCAGAATTTCATTGACCAGGGCGAGATCGTTTATGGGGTTACCACCGGGTTCGGGGCTTTCAAAAATAAGATCATCCCACCCGACCAGGTTGCCCAACTGCAGCAAAATATTCTGATGAGCCATGCGGTGGGGGTCGGTGAGATGATTGACCAGGCCACCACCCGGGCAATGATGCTGATCCGGGCGAACACATTGGCTAAAGGTCATTCCGGGATCCGTGAGGAAACCCTGCGCCTGCTGCTGGCGATGCTCAACAAAGGCGTTTACCCGCGGGTGCCAGCCCAGGGTTCGCTGGGAGCCAGCGGCGACTTAGCCCCCCTGGCCCACATGTCCCTGCCTTTGATCGGTTTGGGGGAGGCGATTTACCAGGGCGAAGTACTCCCTGGGGTCGAAGCGCTCGAAAAGGCAGGGCTGTCTCCGGTGACATTAGGTGCAAAAGAAGGCTTAGCGCTGTCGAACGGCACCACGCTGATGACCGCGATTGGTGTCCTGACCACGGTGCAGGCGGAGAACCTGGCCGAATGTGCCAATTTAGCTGGCGGACTGAGCCTTGAAGCGCTGCACGGCACCACCAAAGCTTTCGATGCCCGCATTCATGCCGCCCGCCCGCACCCGCAGCAGATCGAATGCGCTGCCTTTATGCGGAACCTGCTGGCAGGCAGCGGTTTCACCCGCGGAGATGACCCGCTCAATGTGCAGGATGCCTACACCCTGCGCTGTATTCCGCAGGTGCACGGCGCGATCCGCGATGCGGTCAGGTATGCCCGCTGGGTGCTGGAGATCGAGTTGAACTCGGCGACCGATAATCCGCTGATCTTTTTTGATGATCAGACTGAGGAAGTTACCGTGATCTCTGGCGGGAACTTCCACGGCGAGCCGGTGGCGATTGCGATGGATTACCTCGCTTTAGCGCTGACCGAGCTGGGCAATATTTCCGAACGCCGCTTAACCCGCCTGACCGATGAAGCCAGCAACCAGGAAACCCTGCCGGCTTTCCTCACCCGGCACGGTGGCTTAAATTCCGGCTTTATGCTCACCCAGTACACCGCCGCTTCACTGGCCTCGGAGAACAAGACCCTGGCACACCCCGCCAGCGCAGATACGATTCCTTCTTCGGCCAATGTGGAAGACCACGTCAGCATGGGGACGATCGCCGCCCGGCAGGCACGCCAGATCGCAGGGAACGTGGAGAATATTATTGCATTAGAGCTGCTCGCTGCCGCGCAGGCGGTTGATTTTCGAAAAGAAACCCTGCCGGCGGGTACACCCTTAGGGAAGGGTACCGCGCCAGCCTATCAGCTGATCCGTGAGCAGGTGCCGTTCATTACCCAAGACGCAGTGATGTACCCGATGATTGCAGCCGTCAGGCAGCTGGTTTCCAGCGGCACGTTGTCCGCTGCGATGGCCGAAGCGATCGCAGTTTGACTGACCGATGAGGAGCATTGCATGGCAAGCACAGATCAATACTTAGACCAATCCATGGATCCGGCTAGCGCGCAGGCCGTGGAAACCGGGGATCAAATTTCACCGGCTACCTGGTGGGATTTTTTCATCTATCTGTTCGGCTGCGTGGGGGCCTATGTGCTGTTGAGTACCGCGGTAGCGCTGATCTATCAGGAACTCAACATGACGGTAACTTTCCTCGGTGCGTTATTGAATTTTCTGTGTTTTACCGGCGGTGTGTATCTCTTCGGTGTGCGGCGCAGCAAGCTCAGCTGGCAGGGCATTGGGCTGCTTCCGGCAAATGAGCTGTTAATTTCAATTTTGGGCGGAGCATTATTCGCTCTCGTTCTCAATTTATTTCGCTTTGTTTTCTTTTGGGCGCTGCTGATCACCGGGGTAGACCTGAGCAGTCTTGCTGGGCGGGAAGAATATCTCCTGATTGGATTGGATACCTGGCAAGGCGTACTCCTCAGTTTGATCGGCATTGGGATTTTAGCGCCAATTGGGGAGGAATTATTTTTCAGGGGGCTGCTGTATGATTGGTTTAGGCAAAAATTCCCACTGTGGGTTGCGGTGTTGATCAGTTCCTTGCTGTTCGGCCTTGCGCATTATGATTCCTGGATCATTATGGTCTCAACTTTTATTATGGGAATAGGCCTGGCGTTAGCTTACCAATATACTAAATCGATCTGGACCTCAATTTTTATCCACATTTTCACCAATTCAGGCGCTTTGCTGCTGGCGGTATTAGTCATCCGGCTTCAGTCGGTCTTTGGGTTATAATTTAATTGAGAGATTAACCTACTTTAAGTGACCTTGCCAGACTGTAAGGGGCAGGTTACTTAAGTAGTGTTGTATTAACTGGAAAATTTGCTATGATTATAGGTGAAAGAATAGGCGATTTAGCCAGTTTTCAATTTAATCTCTGACTATTCAATTCGGTGATTAATAATTCCAGGTGATATGATGATTAGAAGACTAAAAAATCGAAAGAAAACAAAGGCCCAGAGTATCGTTGAATTTTCTCTGGTGCTTCCGGTCACGCTGCTGATCGTATTTGGCGT
>JBDLJU010000247.1:0-4514 GCA_039714215.1 Chloroflexota bacterium
CAGGGGTTTGCCAGCACTGCCACCGCCGGCTTGTGCACTCAGGTGCTTGACCACGCAGAACTGATCGGGTTAAATGTGCGTACCGACAACCTCCCTGCCGTGCGTTCATATCAAAAGATCGGCTTTGAAATAGTCACCACCTACGATGAATGGAACCTGGAAAGAAAAACCCAAGAGAAGTAAACCCGAAATATTCATTATTCAGGGAGAAATTTAAGTGAACAAAAAACTCCATACCCTGCCCGTATACTTAAATTCCGTTTTGATGCTCCTGATGGCGGTTTACCTGTGCTTCATCCCCTTCATCTCAATCATCAACCAGATGGTCCAGGTCTCCCATGCTGAAGAGGGAATTCCTAAATTCACTTTCCACTGGCATAAAGCCCTTTCCAAGGATTTCCAGGGATGGGCGGAAGATCGAGTTGCCTCCGGGCAAGCAGGCAATTTGAGCCTCAACGATATCTCAGGCACCGAATGGCCAATTTTCAGCACAGTCTTCTACCTGTGGACGACCGAGGCGCTCCAGGAAGCATGGGAAGCCAACCCGGATCTGTCAAGAACCAGCCCAGCTGAATACGCCGAGGGTGCAATTGAAGCCGCGATTACTCTGGTCACTGACCCCAACCACGCACACTGGGTTCGGATCCATTGGGGCGCAGATTACCTTACCAGAGAAAATCTCTTCTACCGGATGCTGCTGATCCATGGGATCACCAGCTACCAGAAGCTAAGCGGAGATGACCGTTATGAAGCTGAACTTCGAGAACAGGTTGAATCCCTATCCGCAGAAATTGACCGGTCGCCATATGGCCTGTTGGATGATTACCCCGGGCAGTGTTATCCGGTTGACATCGTACCGGCAATTGCGGCGATCCAACGCGCTGACGAGGTATTGGGGACAGACCATGCTGCTTTCATCGCAAGAGCGATCCGCGGATTCCAGGGAGATTTTGTCGACCCTCTCACTCAACTGCCAACCTATATTGCTGACCTGGATAGTGGGACTGGTGTCGGAAGCTCGCGTGGCGTGGGCGGCGCATATATGTTCACCTGGTCACCGGAGTTATGGCCGGAAGCCAACACCCTCTGGTACGACAATTATCTTGAATATTTCTGGCAGCAGAATTGGTTCCTCGCCGGGTTCAGGGAATACCCAACCGATAATAACTTTCCAGAATGGTTTTTTAATGATGTTGATGCTGGACCAATTATTGCTGGCTACGGCACTGCCGCCAGCGCATTCGGAATTGGGGCAGCCCGCGCCAATGGGGACCTGGCGCGAGCCATCCCGTTGAGCGCTGAGGCACTGGTCGCCTCCTGGCCGCTGCCTGACCAAACCCGGTTAAGCGCCAGACTGCTCTCCAATCTTTCTGACGCGCCTTATACCGGTGAGACCGCCCTGCTTTTTTCCCTGACTCGTTCTCCAGTCTCTGGAACCATCACCGAGGGAAATATCCAGCTCCCCTTCATCTTTTTTGTTGGCCTCAGCGTTTATCTCGGGATTGGCGTACTCCTGGTGGTCATCGCTGTGAGACGAATCAGGCGCTGGCCTGAAAGACAACGAAGCTTTTCCTCCAATGAGCTTCATTCCCAATTTAATTTGTGGTTGTTCCTGCTGTTAGGCGGCTGTGCAATGATCGTGCTCAAACCTCTGGTCGGGGTGATCTGGTTAGGCGTAACCCTGGCCTTCCCCAACCGGAAATTAATGCATCAGCCCCCCGAGTAAATCGCAAACCCTCAAAACCCCTAATCAGCCGAGCTGGCCTGCTGCGCGCTCAGGTCAATCACTGAGCCAGAGAGTACCGGCAGCGGGACAGCCGGATCGAGATCGGTCAGCTCGGTGAAAATCCACACTTCTTCCGCCCCCAGCCGGGGATAGTTGATCTTCAGCCAGTAGCCATCCCATGACTTCCCAAGCACTTCAACCCGTGTATTAATCCGTAATTCCCCAACCAATTCATAATCGATCCCAGGTCCAGCGCGCACATTCATGTCTTCAGTAATGGTGACGATCACAACTTCGGTGTTTTCTTCTACAGCGGGCATGATCATATCAGGAGTCACAGGCACCAGCCAATACTCCCCAATCGACTGGTCTACGCCAGCGGCTGGCACAAAATCTAACCAGGAGAAATCAGCAACATGTGCATTCTCCGCCAATAATTCCCCGAACAAGAGATACACTCCCTGGTTGAGCAGATCGACAATGTAGTAACTCGGGGCACCACCCGCCTCAGCTTTTAACAACAAATAGCGGGAATCTGGCGACCAATCAACCAGGAATGTGGTTTGGTGGATGATTCCGCGGCTGAGGTTAACTATCTTTTCTGTCTGGCTGTCCCAGACCATCAGACTATCGCTGCTGCTTAAATCGAAACGGTTAGATTGGTAGGCCACAAAGCGTCCATCCGGCGACCAAACCGGATCGTGATCAGAAAAGGAATAATCGCTGAGATTGGTAGTTTCCCCGGTGGTCAGATTGAGGAGGATTATTTCCTGATTGCCGTTCTCAAGATGACTGAATACCAGCTGGCTGCCATCTGGGGACCAGCCGCCCAATTGGTCCATTCCAGTCCGGACGAAAACCGCATTCAACCCCCCGCCATCTGAATCGACAATATAAATATCGGTAGACCCGGTCTCATCGGCCAGCGCCAGGGCAATTCTATCGCCATCCGGAGACCAGTCAAAACTGCGCACTGAACCAGGCAGGTAAAACATGGTCAACCCCCGCCCGTCCGCTCCCAGCTTGAACATCTCAAAATTAGTGCTTTCGGACTCGCGGATCAGCAGCAATTCCCTGCCATCTGGAGAGAGCTGGACGCCTGCCAGATGATCTGGCAGGTCGGTGATCCTTTCCAGGTCTCCGCCATCTAAACTCATCCGGAACAGGCCAAATTGATCAAATCCTTCAGCGGCGGGTTGGTTGACCACTAAATAGCAGACCTGACCTTCAGGGGCAATCATGTGCGAAAAAATTGAACCTTGATCAGGGGAATACAGCAGTCCTAAACCCTCTTCTAAAGACAAGCGGTAAAGGGCGTTATGCCAGGTAGTCCCATTGATCAACGGCTCTTGATCGATCACCACCAGCATCTCCACCAAGGTTTCGAGCCTGGCGCTTTCCAACCCAAGCTCAGATTGGGTCTGAACCAATAAACCCGCCAGGAATTCCGAAACCCAGCCGTTGATCCCTTTAGGCGCTTCCTGGACCTCGACAACTTTCTCCGCATCGGAGGCTGCCAGGGGAAGCTCAATATCACCGGGTTGGTAATCGCTCAGGGGAGCATACAACCAGGCAAGCGTGTACGGATAGGGATCGGTCAGGTAAACCACCTGCAGCCATTCCCCATTTTCGGAAATACCCACCGCATTTACGCTGGCATTCCCCGCGAGTTGGCCCTGCACCTGGTAATCTTTTCCCGGACCATAACGGACATTCACCGCGTAGTGTTCTGGAAGCACGCTGACCAGTACGCCGCCCTCAACTGCAGCCTGCGAGGATTGGATCACCCCGCCGCTTGAGTCTTCGAGGAGCAGGCTGCCATCAGAATTGGAGCGATATGCCCAAACCTGCTTCCCGGTTCCCGCGATAATCAAATACCCCGGCACCCGCGCTGCAGTACAAGCCTCGCCTGCCAGCGGGATTTCCAGACAGCTGTCACCCCAGGTTACCTGCTGTACGTTCAAATAATCTATCTGGGTGACCCCAAAGCTGATGGAGATTTTTTCTCGCACGATTCCTGAGATCAAGTTGAAGGTTTCCCAATCAATACTTGCCTCCCCTTCGAGGGAAAATGCTGACCTGACTCCATGCACATCCACAAAATACTCGCCTGCAGATAGCTGTTGATCCTCCAGCTCGACCCCAAGCTGGAATTCCCCCCCCGGCAGTGAACAATCGGTGTCCTCCAGGTGATGCGGAGCAATCGAGACGTAGAATACCCGGTCGAGAAACTGCTGCGAAACCGGCGCCAACTCTGTTTGGATCTCAGTACAGCTGTCGGTGAAATGACCGAAGATCATCGCCTGGATTTCTGGTTTTAATCCACTCTCGACCACCTCGACTGAAACCCGGTCAATCACAATCCCCGGAGTTGGTACCGCAGCCTGTTCAACCGGTGAAGGTTCCCCCGGCATACTGCAAGCGGTCAAAGGAAATACTAAAAAAGTACACAACAACAAGATCAGCCTGTGCATTTAAGCCTCCAATTTACTCTAGATTGATTAGTCCGATGTAATTGAATGGTTAATTCCCATGCCCCACATGGTACAAAGAGATTGGGAGATCTGCTTGACGCTCTCCCTACGTACAGCCTACAAGCTTCCCACAAACCACCAATGATTACCCAATTATTTCAACTGGTTGACCCAGGAAATATTAAATTTCTTGAAAAACAAGGTTCTTATGCTGCTACAAACAAAACGCGATTAAGCCTTTACACCTTCGCCAAAATCCAGTCTGCTGTCCGCTGACTGCTGTATAATATTCCCCATGAACGATTTCCGCTTTC
>JBDLJU010000248.1:0-4500 GCA_039714215.1 Chloroflexota bacterium
TCAAAATCAGCAAATTAATGCTGCAAAATTTGAGACAAGAACAGTTTGGTGCGGTCTTCCTTCGGATTCTCGAAAATATCTTTCGGAGTGCCCGCTTCTACCACAACACCCTCATCAAAGAAGAACATCCGGTTGGCCACGCCGCGGGCGAACCCCATCTCATGGGTAACCACCAGCATCGTCATCCCAGTTTGAGCCAGTTCAATCATCACGTCGAGCACCTCTTTGATCATCTCCGGGTCAAGCGCTGAAGTAGGCTCATCGAATAACATGATCTTTGGTTCCATCGCCAAAGCTCGCGCAATCGCCACCCGCTGCTGCTGACCGCCAGAGAGCTGCGGAGGGAACTTATCCGCCTGCTCAGGGATGCCGACCCGCTCAAGCAGTTCAAGCGCTTTTTCCTCAGCTTTTTCTTTCGACCATTTTTTCACCCAGACCGGCGCCAGGGTAATGTTTTGCAGCACGGTCAGGTGTGGGAACAGGTTGAACTGCTGAAAGACCATCCCGGTCTCTTCACGAATCTTTTCAATATTACGGATATCATGACTCAGCTCAATCTGATCCACGATGATCTCGCCCTGCTGGTGCTCTTCCAACCGGTTGATCGTCCGGATAAATGTAGACTTTCCTGAGCCAGACGGGCCGAAGATCACAATCACTTCCCCTGCCTCAACTTCCATATCGATGCCACGTAATGCATGAAAGTCCCCAAACCATTTATGCACGTCCTTACAAATAATGATCGGTTCTGCCATCTTGTTTCTCCTCTTGCTTATCTTTCTCCGACACCAAGCGCACCTTCAATTCGGCGGCTGGCGAGAGACATAAGATAACTAAATGCCCAGTAGATCACTGCAATGAAGATATACACTTCAGTCTGCAGCTGTACAAACTCGGGTGATGAATTGATGATCGATTTTCCAATCCCCAGCAAATCATTGATCCCAATGATCACCACCAGGGTAGTATCCTTGAACAGCGAAATAAACTGCCCGACAATCGCGGGGATCACTGCCCGAATCGCCTGGGGAAGCACGATCAACCCCATAATCTTAAAGCTGTTCATCCCCAGCGCTTTGGCTGCTTCAATCTGTCCCTGAGGGACAGCCTGCAAGCCGCCGCGCACATTTTCAGCCGTATACGCCGAGCTGAAAACAATCATCGCCATTAATGCTCTCAGCAAGCGATCCAAGCGGGTTTCTTGCGGGAGGAACAATGCCAGAATGATCGAAAACATGAACAGGATCGTGATCAAAGGCACTCCGCGAATGGTTTCGATATAAATCGTGGCAAATGCCTTCACTACCGGCAGTTTAGACCTTCTTCCCAAAGCGAGGATCACACCCAGAGGGAATGAGAGTAAAATCCCACCCACCGCCAACAAAAAGGTGACCATCAAACCGCCCCAGGAAGTAGTCGCTATTTTTCTAAATCCTTCACTCCCCTCAAAACCAGAGAAGAGCACTACTACCAAGATAGGGGTCAGCAACCAGGCAGCCGCAATCACTTGAGTTTTTAAGCCCTTTATTCGCCCAATTAAAAACCCAACCAGAGCGACCACAATATTTCCTGCCAGATACAGGCGCATCCCCACCGAAAGTTGGGGATGGCTGACTGGCAGCAAGGCCGCGATCAGGAAGATGATCATCACAGCAAAAGAGATGCTTTTTATCAGACCGCCCCATTTTCCCCAGCTTATCCCGATCATCAATACAACCAGGGACAATGCGATCCCAACCCGCCACATATCTTCACGCGGGTACTGACCGATAACATACAATAACGGACCTTCTGTGATCGGGCTCCAGTCGGCAGTGAACAATATCCAATTTGCTGCCCCGACAACCATGAAATAAATGATTGCCAGCGATAAAACTGACAATATCGAATTCAACAGTGAGCCAAAGAGGTTATCTTTGATCCATTTTATTACACCGGGTGCCTCTGGTGGAGGCAGGTATTCTTTTTGAGATTTTATGTTGGTTTCCATACTCACCTCGATGCCAATTGAATCCGGCTGTTATAAATATTCAACACAAAGGAGGTCAGCAAGCTGAGGGTCAGGTAAGTGAGCATCACCAGCACAAAGACTGGTACCGCCCTGCCTGCCTGGTTAATCGAGATCTTTCCTACGCTGAACAAATCTTGATACCCAATTGCCAGCGCCAGGCTGGAATTTTTTGTGAGATTGAGATACTGGCTGATCATCGGCGGAATAATGATCCGCAGCGCCTGCGGCAGCACCACCAGGCTGAGCACCTGGAACTGGTTCAACCCTACTGCCCGGGCTGCCTCAATCTGGCCGCGGTCTACTGCCTGGATCCCTGCGCGAACAACTTCAGCGATGAAACCAGCCGTATACATCGACAGGCCAATGAACAGCGCAGCAAACTCTGGCGTCAGCCGGTAACCTCCTTGATAATTAAATCCTTCAAGCACGGGAACATCCAAAGTGAGAGGGGTTCCGCCTGAGAGCAGCCATCCTACGATCGGAAAACCAACCAAAATGGCAATACTCAATGGCAGATAGTAAGTTTTCTTACCGGTAATTTCCCGGCGGCGTCGAAGGGCAATAAAAACAATAATTGCTGTAATTATTCCAAGAATCAGCATTATCCTGAAGGGCTCGCCCGTCTCGGAAAGCCGAGGCCAGGTGAGATAAATCCCCCGTTTGGAAAGGAATATCGGTCCAGGAAGCGATATTGCGTTTTCCACCGAGGGGAGCTTTTGAAAAACGGTGAAATACCATAAAAATAACAAGACCAACAAAGGGATATTCCGGTGGAATTCGATGAACAGCAGAGCAATTTTGCTTAACAACCAGTTTGAAGACAACCGGGCAAGCGCAACCAGCGTGCCCAAAATTGTCGCTACGATGATCCCAATCCCCGCAACCCGGAGTGTGTTTAACAACCCCACCAGGAAAGCACGACCAAAACTCATCGCTGGCGTATACTCAATTGCGGGGTCGCTGATTGGGAAACCTGCTGGATTGGCGAGAAAATCGAATGAAAGCGCCAGGCCGCGTGCATCTGCAGCTTCTTTGAAATTGATCAATAGCCAGGTAACCATCCCAATTACGATCACTGCGGAGAGCGTCTGGGTCACCCGGTTAATGATTCGTTCATCACGGTAAAAAGGAATATTTTCTGAAGAATGTATTGATTTTTCCATCTCAATTTTTCCCATGTGATAAAAAGGATGCGGCCAAAATTGACCGCATCCTAATTGTAATCTGATAACTTATTTTATCGGGGGAGCGTACAGCAAGCCGCCGTTTGACCAAAGGTTATTCGGACCACGCGGAAGAGTGAAAGCATCGCCGTGCGGACCCATATAGCGGTCATAAATCTCGCCATAGTTGCCCACTGCAGCAATCGCCATCGCTAAACCATCAGCATCGAGCCCGTACTGACCGTAGCCCCAGTCATCACCAGCGCCTAGCAAGGTAGCCACAGCACTGATTTCACTGCCCTTCATCTCTTCAACATTGCCAGAGGTCACGCCAAGTTCTTCAGCATTGATCAGGCTGAACATCACCAGTTTAACAATATCAAACCAGGCATCGTCACCATGGGGAGTTGCCGGGGTCAATGGTTCTTTTGAAATCGTGATGTCCATAATCGTGTGTGCATCTGGATCGGCAAAACCGCTCCGCACAGAAGCCAGCTGAGATTTGTCACTGGTGGTGATATCGCAGCGTCCTTCTTCGTAAGCAGAATACACCGCAGCGGTCTCTTCAAAGATCACTGCTTCGTATGTCCAACCATTGTCGCCGAAGAATGCAGCCACGTTTTTCTCGGTGGTCGTACCGCTGGTAACGCATACCGTACCGCCATCAAACTGCTCTACAGATTCAATCCCGCTGTCCTTGCGGACCATAAAGCCCTGTCCATCAAAGAACATAATGATCGTGAAGTTACCCCACTGGGCATCACGGCTGGATGTCCAGGTAACGTTCCGGGAAAGGATATCAACCTCTGCAGTTTGCAGGGCTGGCCCTCGATCTGCTGCGCTAAGCGGAACAATCTCGATTGCATCAGCATCGCCAAGGACTGCAGCGGCAACTGCCCGACATAGATCAATGTCAAAACCGATGTTTTTACCATCTGCGTCCAGGTAGCCGAACCCGGCCAGGTCAGTTCGAGCGCCGCATACAACTTTACCGCGCTCAAGCACACGATCAAGAATTGGCGTCGAACTGGCGGCTTCTTCCGTTCCAGCAGTGTCCCCGGTACCGCATGCCACCAGCAACACAGAAAGGATTAATAAAAAGCTTAGTACTTTAAAAGATTTTCGCATGGATTATTCTCCTCCAGAGAATTAGTTAACTTGGATATATAGAAAAAGGAAAAGGATGATTAGCGGCGATAGCACCTCCTTTTTAATAATGATTATTTGGTTGCGATAAAGGATTTAATGGACAGAATTTATCTATATGAGACTGTTTTATTATAGGACAAAAAAAATATTACTGCAAGAGCCACCATCAAAACGAAA
>JBDLJU010000249.1:0-4446 GCA_039714215.1 Chloroflexota bacterium
ATCCAGATTGCCTCGCCAGACGTAACGCCAGGTCGGTTGGAGAGGTACAGGGGGACGATGATAAATACCACAAAGAGCGGCACCACGATCACTACAGCGAGCAGTTGAATCAGGCACCCGCGCTGATAGTCCCTCCCCCAGGCCCCGAGCCATCTCTTCAACATGCCAACCTCCTCTGTGGATCACAACAATTCTTGCTTCAGCTCGCCAAATGTTTAATCAATGGATCGAAATCTTATATTTTTAGACAAGCGATTAGAAACTTGGCCAAAATCAATTTATAATACTACATGTTTTGGTCTCAATATTTTACAAGATTATAAGGATGTGTTGGTGAAAAAAACTAAGTGGTATGAGCATCTAACACCTTTGTTCCTGGCAATTTTTCCAATATTATCTCTTGCGCTGGAAAATATCGAATTTATTCATTTGAGTTCACTTTTTCGGTCGCTGCTGATTTCAGTTATAGCAGCAGCGATTTTCTATCTGCTCTTATCTTTGATCCTCAAAGATAAGAGAAAATCCGGAATCCTGGCCGGGTTATTAGTCTTCATGCTGCTGACTTATGGAAATGTATTTTTGTTCCTTGAGGGGCGTCTAGGCGACGCTGTCGACCACAGAACCCTTTTGGGGATATATGCCCTATTATATTTTTTGGTTGGAGTGCTGATCATCTCCAAGGTACAAAATGCAAAGGATTACAATCTCGCAATTTTAACCGGCGGCCTGGTGATCGTCTTATATTTGTTGATCTCTATTGGGTTCTACGAATACAAGGTATACCGTTCGGAAGTAAGCGCGCAGGAATCCAGTGATCCTTTTTCTTCAAGTCTAACCGAGGAGGATATTTCCAATCTGCCAGATATTTATTTGATCCTGCTGGACGGGCACACCCGGTCTGATGTACTCAGAGAAGACTATGGATATGATAATTCCCAATTTATTATGGGGCTTGAAGATCTCGGTTTTTGGGTAGCAGATTGTTCAATTTCAAATTATCCGGCAACAAATTTCTCAACAGCAGCATTATTTGAAATGGATTATATGCATAATGTATATGAAGAGTATGACAACCTTGTTTTTCCACCACTGAACAACACAGCTGTGTTTCGTATTCTTGGTGATCATAATTATTCAACGGTTACATTTCATAATTTTGTGTTTGAGCATTTTAATCTCAAGGATGACATCAGATTCGCTAAAGAAGATCTCCAATTCGGGAGCATCAACGAATTCGAAAAGATGGTTGTTGACACCTCGATCCTCCGGATATTGATGGATATGGAAGAGCTTTTCCCCGATTCATGGGTGAGAGTGTTCACCGACAACTTCTACCTGACCCATTACCGAGACACCTTATTTGCCCTGGAAACGCTGCCAACTCTCCCTGAAATGGACGAGCGCAAATTTGTTTACGCACATTTAATGGTTACCCATGATCCTTTTGTCTTCATGCCAGATGGATCATTCAACACTTCAAAAAAACTTACAAAAACAGATTATCGCAATTCTGTTGAGTTTATCGATAATGCCCTTCCCAAAATTGTAGAAGAGATCATTAACCAATCCGAAGAGCCTCCAATCATTATCATCATGGGAGATCATGGCGCAACCATCAAGGGAAATCCAATCGATAAGCGCGTTTCGATCCTCTTTTCAGTCTATCTTCAAGGAGAGGAAGCTGAAGGATTTTATGATGAAATTTCACTGGTAAATGTTTTTAGATTGATCTTCAATGATCTGTTTGATGCTGATTTGGATTTAATTGAAGATCAAAGTTATGAGATTTGGAACACCTCCGAATTGGGGAATATTGAGGAGCAGATTACGACATCATGTAATCCGTAAAACAGGCAAGAAAACTATTTCTGATTGGATTTGTTTTTTTTTGGCTGCAGTTACGCGAGTACCGGCTTACCGCTGACAGGAACTAAAGAAGCTGTCAGCCTCTATCCAAATGAATCCGTTTCTGAAGATTGGCCGATCATGATGCCAATAGGTCAGAATTCTATGTTTGTTGGTCAGCTGGTGGTGATGCAGCCTGTTACTACTTTTGGGCCAGGGTCTGAGAAGCTGTGTGGCATCCAGGAGAACACCGCGGTCTTTAATATGATGCTTGAGTCTCTTGGGCTTACCAAAACCGCGGATTAGAAATTCAAGTTTTATCATCAAATATTAATTTGAAAATTCTCAAAAATTATCAAATTACTGTAAAATCAAGATGCATAGATTTCAATCACCAGCAGGAAATGCGGCGCAAAAAATATCGCGTGAGAGAACCAGCCGGGTTCATCGCTGAAGTGCAGGTGATTTATCAAAACTGGAGAAAAAATGAACTTCATAGAATTTAATTCAGCCCTGTTCCTGGGAATGGCTTATCTTGATCCCGGGTCAGGCAGTATATTGATCCAGATGATCATCGGCGCTTTGGTTGGAGCAGGGTTTTATATTCGAGCAAAATGGGGCAGCATAAAAAACATCTTCCGAAAGAATCTCCCTAAGACCGAAGAAAACGATATTGAGGACCAAGATTTCGATGTTTAATGGGCAGCACAATGCATCATTCCGAGACCCAAGTGGTTTTCTGTTCCGGCAGGACGGCGTACTCTATCGCCAGGTCAACCGGCGATACGCGGCAGAATATGATCACCTCATGGCCTCAGGGCTGTATCAGGGATTGGAAAAAATAGGCCGGTTAGTCGCCCATCAAGAATCAAAAATTTCGCCCTTCAAACCGGAGATTTCCTATAAGGTGATTCGGCCAGAGCAAATTCCGTTTATTTCATACCCTTATGAGTGGTCTTTTTCTCAGCTGAAAGAAGCAGCACTGGTCACGCTTTCAATCCAGGAACGAGCCCTCAATTATGGGATGTCGCTCACAGATGCCAGCGCATATAATATCCAATTTATCCGGGGTAAAGCAGGGCTGATTGATACCCTGTCTTTTGAATTCTATGAAGAAGGTCAGCCGTGGGCGGGGTATAAACAATTCTGCCAGCATTTCTTGGCGCCCCTGGCGTTGATGGCCAAAAAGGATATTCGCCTCGGTCAGTTGATGCGAAATTATATTGACGGGATTCCCCTTGATCTCACCAGCAAGCTTTTACCTGGTGCCACCAAGCTGAGCCCGGGCCTGACGATGCATATCGACTTACATGCAAAAGCGCAGAAAAAATTCGGTGATCAGAAAGCAGGAAATTCCCAACATAAAGAAATCAGCAAACAGGCTCTCCTGGGTCTCGTTGACAGTCTTAAAAATACAATTCAGAAACTTTCCTGGGAACCGTCAGGAACTGAATGGGGAAGCTATTATGAATCCACAAATTATTCAGATCAAGCATTTCATCATAAAAAACAGCTGATTACCGATTGGGTAAAAGAGGTCAAACCCAAACAGGTATGGGATTTGGGCGCAAATACTGGGGTTTTCAGCCGGTTGGCTTCTGAGCAAGGGATCTTCACCGCAGCTTTTGACATTGACCCTGCGGCGGTCGAACAAAATTTCCAGCAGGCGAAAAGCGCTAAAGAACAAAATATCCTGCCTCTCGTATTGGATTTAACCAACCCAAGCCCGGCGATTGGCTGGCATAATCACGAACGAGAGTCTTTTATTGAGCGCGCCCCGGCAGATATGGTTTTTGCGCTGGCACTGATCCATCATCTCGCGATATCAAACAATGTCCCCTTTCCACAGCTCGCAAAATTCTTCAGAGATCTTGGAACCTGGCTGGTTATTGAGTTTATTCCCAAATCTGATTCCCAGGTTCAAAAATTACTACAAAACCGGGCAGATATTTTTGACCAGCATAACCGCGAAGATTTTGAACGCATCTTTGAAAACCACTTCACGATCCACAAAAAAGAAAATATTCAAGAGTCCGAACGATATTTATACTTGATGGAAAAAAGATAAATACAGACCATCCTGCAAAGATCAACACTTTCGCGCTCAATTGTAGTCGAAATACCTTCTCCGCGTTAATTCTCCTCCTCAGGTTTCAATGTCAGCCAATTATATCCCACACCTGATCATTGATCTCCGTCCAGCGCTGGCGAGTATCGAGCATCGAGAGCAGGCGGTTGCAGAGGAAGACGACAACCAGCTTGTGGTCGTGGTCCGCCCAGGCCATACAGCTGCGGTTGCCGAAGTGTCCAAAAGAGCTCAGTGAACTGCCGTGCCCCATTGCAGGTCCGGGTTCTCCCGGTGGCGGAGCCAGCCCTCCGACATAAAACCCAAGCGCATAACGCAGCTGGCGTTCGATCAGGTGGTCCCAGCCTTCAAATGCCAGGGCGGTGGCTCGTTTAATCGTCTCCCCTTTGATGTACTGTCTGCCGGCGTAATTCCCACCGCTGACCAGCATGTGGTAGAAGACAGCCATATCGCGAGCGGTGGAGTGCAGGCTTGCGGCAGGGATCAAGGCGGTGCGCAGCAGGGGATGGTTGAAT
>JBDLJU010000250.1:0-4446 GCA_039714215.1 Chloroflexota bacterium
AAGAATTCTGATTGTAAGAGATCACCAGCGATTTCTCGATCTCCGACTCGAATTTCACCATGCGCTGGTCGTAGACCAAAGGCATCTGCGCGGAAATGGTTTCCAGCATCCCGCGCGAATCGCTGAAGAATAACCCGTACTGCAAACTTTCCTCGTTTGGATTCTGGTCATACAACCAATTGAGCGTCATCATAAAGGACAGATCGTTCATGAAATCAGGCGGCAGTTGCGCGGTGATCACCGCGGTGCCCGGCTCCAAATTGGGGACCCGGGTGACGAATTGACGCCAGAAGACCTGCTGTTCAGCCCAGGATTTTGCGTATGCCGCCCCCGTCAGGTAATTGGTCCCCACTGAAAGTGTTGCAACAATCGCAAGTACCACTGAAACCACCCGGCGATACCTGGAGAGCAGCAAAATCAGTCCAACCACCAGAAAACTGGCGCCGAGCATCAGGGGCAAACCCAGTCGGTCATCAGGGAAACTGGGCTGATACTGCAGGCCGCCCACCCAAAACGGCAGCCCGCCAATCACCAGGCCCCCCAAACCGAGTGCAATCAGTTCAAATGCGGTTCGTTTTTCAACAGTATTCCGGGAAAACAAACCGTGGAAGTAGATCAGAAACAAACTTAGCGTGACGACAATCAAGACGTAGAAAAAAACTGTCTTGAATAAGCCAAGCTCCGCCGATTGGGGAATGGTGAATAATTTTCCGAAGACGACCACTGTTGCTGAGTAAATGCCGCTGGCAACCATGCTGATGAAGTTCCAGATACCGGCTGGAATACCCGCGGTGAACATCCGGTTTAAGTGAACCGCATAGGAGGCCCCTTCCGCAACTCCCAGGCCAGCACGCCATGCGACCATCAAGATGATCACTGCGGCATAAGCCCACCAGAGCTTAACCGTCTCCCACAGCACGCCGGATATTTTTTTCTGTGGGGATTGCTTGCGAAGCAGATACACAAGCAGGACCACCCTGAAGGCTTCGATCCCGTAAAAATATTCGGTGGTGAGCATCACCAGCACAGCGAGAAAGATCGAGAGCCCAAATAGACCAAGGCGTTTACCTCTTGGTTTTGTTTCAACGGCAGTAAACATTAAGATGAACGATATCCATAGAACCGACATCGGCACCAGATGGTGAATGAAGGCAATCGAGATCCACTGCTCAGAGAATACTGGAAATACCAGGAAAATAATTGCGAGGATCGCGGGAATATCTTTTCGGGCAGGGAGAACTCTGCGCATCAGGTAATAAAACCCGGCGGCGTTTGCCCAGCGGAAGAACAGGTTGCCGAGCTGCCACTTGAGCGGGTCATCGGCAAAGAGGCGATTGAGCAGAATATGCAGCGTGCCTGCCAGCGGACGGTCGACCGGCTGCCAGAGCAGATACTCGCTCGAGTAAGCGGAGGAGAAGAATTTCCAGATCCAGTCGTCCCAGTAAAACCCGGTAAACGGGACAAAGATGCCAAAGGAGACCAGGGTAATCAATCCAAGGATGGCGAGCATGCCAATCTCGGATGCCAGAAAATTCTTCAATCGAGCCTTAATCCTGTCCAAAAGTAATCATCTCCTTGAAATTTAAGTATCACTACCGAAAAATTTGGTCAGAAGGTTTATAATATCTGAAAGGATACGCTTACAATTATTTTAAGGGAAATCTCGATTTCTCAAACCGATTAAGGAACACCAATCTGCGATGACCAGCGTACAAAGATGGCACAACAGATTCTCAGACCAGGCCGAGTGGACCGCCGAGGTACGCGATTACCTGTTTACCCGGGCTGGTCTCAAAGCGGGTCAATCGCTGATCGAGGTTGGCTGCGGCACCGGAGCAATTCTCTCCCGCCTGCCAGAAAGCGCTCAACGATTCGGATTGGACATTGACCCCGCGTTTTTAGCTCATGCCTCAGATGCCGCTGCTGGCATCCCACTGACCTGCGCTGACGCCCACCAGATGCCCTACCCTTCCAGCAGCTTTAATGCGGCCTGCTGCCACTTCTTGCTGCTCTGGGTCAGCGAGCCGCTGGTTGTGCTGCGCGAAATGGCACGGGTCACCAAACCGGGCGGCGCGGTACTCGCCCTCGCAGAACCAGACTACGGCGGGCGGATCGATTACCCCGAAGCGCTGGTCCCGCTTGGGGAGGCACAGACTGCCAGTCTGGCGGCGCAAGGCGCTGACCCCTTGCTTGGGCGCAAGCTGGCTGAGCTGTTCCAGGCCGCAGGGCTGGTTGATATCGAGGTGGGGATCATCAGCAGCCAGTGGCAGCCGCCCCGCAAAGGGACAGACACCAGCGAGTGGCAGATGCTGGAGCATGACCTCGCCGACCGGCTGACAGAAACACAGCTCAGCGAGTACCGGGAAATTGACCAGCACGCCTGGCAAACAGGGTCACGGGTGCTGTATGTACCCACTTTTTACGCTATCGGACATAAAGTTCAATCTTGAGGAGTAAGTCATGAAAACAAAATTCCGCACCAATCTCAGACGAGCCGTCGCCCTGATCTTGATCGCTACCGGGGCGCTGGTGCTGCTGCAAAATACCGGCATCTCCGACGGGGACACCGGTCAGGTGATCTCGCTGGTGCTGCTTGGCGCACTGGGCATCTTTTTTACGGCAATGTATTTCCCTGCCAAACGACAGTGGTTCTGGGTTGCATTGGGATTGGGCTGCTTCAGCTTTGCGCTGAGCAACCTGGTCTATTTTATTCCTGCGCTGGACGAGTACTACCGCCAGGTGATCATCTTTATCGGGGTCGGGGTCAGCATTCTGACGATCTACCTGCACAACCGGATGCATTGGTGGGCGATGTTCCCTGCCGGGCTGTTGATCTCCCTGGGCGCCAGCCAGCTGCTCGAACAGATCTACCCTGCCCTGGACGCCAACGGCGTACTGCTGATCGGGCTGGGGCTGGCTTTCCTGGTGCTTTTCATCGTGCCCACCAAGATCGGGCGGCTGAAGTTCGCCCTGCTTCCGGCGGTGATCCTGCTGGCGCTCGGCGTGGCGCTGGTGATCGGCGCGCCCTACAACATCGACGCGTACCTGATCCCGGGATTGATTTTGCTGGCGGGAGTGGTGCTGATTCTGTTCACCCTGCGGAAGAAGTAGCTCCGTTTTACTCCGCGTCTCCACACAGGAGCGTGGACACGAGAGGATTCATTTTTCCCAGATTGAAACCAGACCCACCAAATTGATCTGCTGAGATAGTATACTTACAGTGTAATTACACCAGGAGATTAATATGATCCGAAAAATCTTCAAAACCGGCAACAGTGTCGTCGTTTCTCTGCCAAAAGATGCGCTTGAGTATCTGCATATCAATGAAGGTACCGAGGTCAATGTTGAATTGGATCGCGAAAAACGCACGATTGTGATTACCCCTGCGGAACCATCTTTGGCAGCTTTAGGTGTGGATCCAGAGTTTGCACATCAGGTTGCGGAATTTATTGAGCAATACCGGCCTGCCCTGAAAAAGCTGGCCAGGTAGTGGATTACCTGTCAGCTGAGCAAATCCTATTCATTCATGCCCGATTGATTTAAGAAACCGGAGGGGATCATGGCGTTCGCGACCTGAACATGCTGCTATCTGCGGCCCAGAGACCGCTGGCGAGCTTTAATGAAAAGGACCATTATCCAGACATTTTCAGCAAGGCGGCGGCGTTGATGGAATCTCTAATTCGCAATCATCCCTTCGTCGATGGTAATAAACGCACCGGAGTCACCGCCTCCG
Organism: Chloroflexota bacterium; assembly: GCA_039714215.1. GTDB lineage: Bacteria > Chloroflexota > Anaerolineae > Anaerolineales > UBA11579 > UBA11579. The sequence continues at coordinate 3,734 of JBDLJU010000250.1, forward strand.
GGCTGTTCTTACTGCACAACGGCTACCACCTGACAGCCAGCAACGACGATCTGGCAGCAATTACGATGCGGATTGCCCAGTCGCAAACCAGTTTAGCCGAGTTGGCTGCCTGGCTTGAAGAAAATTCCCAACCGACCGAGTAGACCCCAGGCATCTAACAAACTGCTGGAGCTCATCAGGAAAATTCCCGCTCTTGGCGCTAACCCACCTTCATAAAACCGAACGCCCGCCACAGGCCGCGCATGACCGCATGGCCAACGTCGGGTTTGAGGAACTGGTTGGGGCAGCTGCCGGGGATCACGGCGATGCCATTCTGGCGGCAGAGCTCAACCGCATCCAGCGAGACGCTGGTCATGCTGGCGGCGAGACCCGGTTTGGTGCCCATCATGCAGTGCATCCAGACATGTTTGATCCCAAGATCAACGCACTCCTTCACAATCTGCTCGGTGGTCTCCGGCTTGGTGAGGATGAAGACCGCCCCCGGGGTTTCGGGGATTGATTTCAAATCCGGGAAGCAGGGATCGCCTTCAAACTCAGATATTCGTGGGTTAACCGCGCTGACCGTGTATCCATTCTCTTTGAATTTACGGTAGGCCAGGTTGCAGCCAGTCTCGCGCTGGTCAGAAACGCCAACGACGGCGATATGTTTCTGGGCTAAAAAGTCTTTTACCAAACTATCAATCTCAGACATCAGTCTCCTCATTTATCTACGG
>JBDLJU010000251.1:0-4443 GCA_039714215.1 Chloroflexota bacterium
GATTGCTCAACGGTTGATATCTAAAAGTTTACATGAATTATTTTTATCCAGCAAGCGAATGAATTGCTACCTTTTCTCACAAAAAGGACTACAATATGAGCGCTTTGGAGACAATTTTCAGATACTGAAACCGCGAGAAGTGTACGAGGAGAAAAAAATGAGCAACTTAAAGAAAGAAGCTCTCGAATACCATAAGCAAGGTGGGAAACCTGGAAAGATCGAAGTTATCCCTACAAAACCACTAGACACACAGCGAGACCTCGCCCTGGCATATTCACCTGGTGTCGCCGAGCCGGTGCTGGAAATTGATAAAGATGCAGCCAAGGCTTTTGAATATACTTCGAAAGGCAATCTGGTCGCGGTAGTCTCTAATGGCACTGCGATATTGGGTTTGGGTAATCGCGGGGCATTGGCTTCAAAACCTGTCATGGAAGGGAAGGGGGTGCTGTTTAAAAAATTTGCCGATATTGATGTTTTTGATATCGAGGTTGATTCCGAGGACCCCCAGAGGATCATTGATGTGGTTGAGGCGATTGCACCAACCTTTGGCGGGATCAATCTTGAGGACATTAAAGCCCCGGAGTGCTTCCACATTGAGCGTACCCTCAAGCAGATGTTGGACATCCCTGTCTTCCATGATGACCAGCATGGCACCGCGATCATCACCGCCGCAGGCTTACTCAACGCCCTGGAAATTGTTGGCAAGAAGATCTCTGAGATCAAGATCGCAGTTTCTGGAGCGGGCGCTGCAGGATTGTCGTGTGTCCGTATGGCGGTGATGCTTGGGGTGAAGAAGGAAAACATCACGCTTTCCGACATAAACGGCGTGGTATATCAGGGGCGGAAAGAAGGGATGAACGAGTATCTCGAAGAGTTCGCTCAAGACACAAAATCCCGCACACTGGCAGATATCGTCGCTGGCGCAGACGTATTCTACGGGCTCTCCGTTGGTAACATCCTCACCGCTGAAATGGTCAAATCGATGGCGAAAGATCCGATCATTTTTGCGATGGCAAACCCGACACCAGAGATTAATTATGATCTCGCCAAAGAAGCCCGCCCTGATGCGATTGTCGCTACCGGACGCTCGGATTATCCGAACCAGGTCAACAACGTACTGGGATTCCCCTTTATCTTCCGCGGGGCATTGGATGTGCAGGCCAGCGCAATTAACGACGAGATGAAACTGGCAGCAGCCAAGGCGCTCTCTGCATTGGCCAAAGAGGATGTCCCCGACAGCGTGCTGCGAGCGTATGGCCTGGAAACTTTGAAATTTGGCCGTGATTACATTATCCCCAAGCCGCTTGATCCCCGCGTACTGCTGTGGGAGGCCCCAGCAGTTGCCGAGGCAGCGATGCACACCGGGGTGGCCCGTAATCAGATTGATGTTGAAGCCTATCGCGAAGAGCTTGAACTCCGCCAGGGGAAAGGGGAGCAGGTTCGTCACTATATACTCCACCAGGCAAAAGCCACCAAAGGAAAGAAGCGGGTGGTCTTTGCGGAGGGTGAGGAAACCAAGATCATTCGCGCCGCCGCCCAGATATGTTCAGAAGAAATTGGTGAACCGATCTTGCTGGGACGGCCTGAGGTGATCAAGCAGCGGGCTGCGGAGCTGGGCGTAGAATGTAAAGCCCAGCTGATAAATCCGCGCACCAGCGAGCTGCGCGAGAGTTACGCCGAAGCCTATTACCAGGCACGTCAGCGCAAGGGGGTCACCCTGCAGTATGCCAATAAGCAGTTAGCAGACGCCAATGTGTTTGGACTGATGATGGTGAAGCAGGGCGATGCGGATGCATTTGTATCTGGTTTGACCCACGATTACCCCGAGGTGATCCGCCCGGCTTTACAGATCCATCACACTTCTGAGGGAATGCACACCGCTGCCGGCGTTTACATCATGATCTTGAACAACGAGGTTTTCCTGTTCACTGATGCCACGGTAAACATTGAACCCAACGCTGAAGATTTGAGCGAGATTGCCTGCATGGCGGCTGATTTCGCCGCCCAACTGGGATTGAATCCCCGGGTGGCGATGCTCTCCTTCTCCAATTTCGGCAGCACCCCCCATCCGCTCTCGGATAAAGTGCGCAACGCAGTGAAAATTGTAAAAGCCAATCGACCTGACATTGCGATTGATGGCGAGATGCAGGCGGACACAGCGGTGGTGATCGACATCATCGAGGAACGCTACCCGTTCAGCGCTGTTAAGGATGCCAACGTATTGGTCTTCCCCTCGCTGGAATCCGCCAATATTGCTTACAAACTCCTCCACCGCCTGGGCAAAGCCCAGATGATCGGCCCGATCCTGCTGGGGATTGGCGCTCCGGTGCATGTACTCCAAACCGGTGACGACGTGAGAAATATTGTCAACATTGCTGCGATGGCTGTGATGGATGCCGAAAAGCGGAGTAAGAAAAAGGGTTAATCTAAGAAGTTGAACCCAGGTTGTCTTTTAGAATAATCGAAGGGATAGGTTATTAAGCCTGTCCCTTTTTGATTGCAGCAAAGCTGCAATTTAATCGAAGCTGTTTTTTTCCAGCTCCGATACCAATGTTCTTCCAGGATTTTCCGACATTGGTGCATCCTTAAGTTTTTTCTGGGGTTAATTTAGGTACTGGATTGTGATTAATTTATCTTTCAAAATAAGTTTAAGGAGTGAATATGTCTGACCTGCGGAAAGAAGCCTTAGAGTATCATATGCTCAAGGGAAAACCTGGGAAAATTTCAATCTTACCGACCAAGCCGCTGGAAACTCAGCGAGATTTGGCTCTGGCCTACTCACCGGGGGTTGCTGAACCGGTTTTAGAAATTTCAAAGAATCCTGAAACGGCATTTGACTACACCTCGCGCGGCAACCTGGTGGCGGTGGTTTCAAATGGGACCGCCATTCTTGGGCTGGGGAACCACGGCGCGCTGGCATCCAAGCCAGTGATGGAAGGCAAAGGGGTGTTGTTCAAAAAATTTGCTGATGTTGACGTGTTCGACATTGAATTGGATACCGAAGACCCTGATGAAATTATCAATGCCTGCCGTTTGATGGCGCCGACCTTTGGTGGGATCAATCTCGAGGATATCAAAGCGCCTGAATGTTTCTACGTTGAGGAAACGCTGAAGGAGATGCTCGATATTCCTGTTTTCCACGATGACCAGCACGGCACCGCGATCATTTCCAGCGCTGGACTGCTCAATGCCCTGGAAATCGTTGGAAAAAAGATTGGGGATATTAAAATTGCGGTATCGGGTGCCGGCGCCTCGGCGATTTCGTGTGCCAATATGGCGATCTTGCTGGGGGTCAAACGCAAAAATGTGCTCCTCGTCGACAGCCGGGGAGTGATCTACAAAGGCCGCAAGGAAGGGATGAACAAGTACAAAGAACCCTTCGCCGTTGAGACCAAGGCCCGCACGCTTGCCGACGCAGTCGATGGCGCCGATGTGTTCTACGGCCTCTCGGTAGCGGATGTGCTCACCCAGGAAATGGTCAAAACCATGACCAAGGATCCAATCATCTTCGCCATGGCCAACCCAGACCCTGAGATCAAATACGAGCTGGCTAAAGAAGCCCGACCAGATGCAATCGTAGCCACGGGACGCTCGGATTACCCCAACCAGGTCAACAATGTGCTCGGTTTCCCCTTCATCTTCCGAGGAGCGTTGGATGTGCAATCCTCCGCGATCAACGACGAGATGAAACTGGCAGCGATTAAATCGCTGGCGGAGTTGGCCAAAGAAGATGTCCCCGACAGTGTGCTGCGTGCCTACGGTGTGGAAAGCATCAAGTTCGGGCGGGAATACATCATCCCCAAACCGCTCGATCCACGCGTGCTGCTCTGGGAAGCGCCCGCCGTGGCGGAAGCGGCGATGAAAACCGGTGTCGCCCGCAAGCAGATCGATCTTGATGCGTACCGTGAGGAATTGGCTCTGCGCCAGGGCGCCAGCCAGCAGGTGAAACATTACATCCTCAACCAGGCCAAGGCGGTTACCAAGCAGGAACGCCTGGTTTTCCCTGAAGGTGAAGAGAACAAAGTGATCCGTGCAGCGCACCAGATTTCGGAAGAAGGCATCGGGGAGCCGGTCTTGCTTGGGCGGCCGGAAGTGATCAAAGAGAAGATCGCCGAGTTGGGCCTGGATTGTGACCCTCGGGTGATTAACCCCAGAACATTTGAGCGCCTTGATGAGTACATTGACACCTACTACCAGCTGCGCAGCCGCAAAGGTGTCTCGCTGCGCGAGGCGCGCAAGCGGATGCTCTCCGACCGCAATGTGTTTGGGGCGATGATGGTCAAGCTCGGTGATGCAGACGCCTTTGTCTCCGGATTGACCTACGAATACCCCGAAGTGATCCGGCCGGCGCTGCAGATCCACCACACCGCTGAAGGCGCTACCCGTGCTTCCGGGGTGTATATTGTGATCACCGATGACCAGGTCTACATCTTCTCCGATGCG
>JBDLJU010000252.1:0-4372 GCA_039714215.1 Chloroflexota bacterium
CTGATATGGGCGGGTTCTAAGTAGACAAGCCCCAGCTTTGGCAGCAATACTGAGAGGATTTTTCCAATCGTGACTGTAGCAGGGGTAACAAAGTCAGGCACACTGACCATTCCCCCGGAGATAATTGCTCCAGCAAATTCATCCTGGTAATCCAGTAAACAAGCGGAAGTGATCAGTCCCCCCATGCTGTGCCCGACGAGGAAAATTGGCTTGTCTGGGTGCGTGGTTTTGATTATCTCGAAGAAAGTTTTTATTGTGATGATGAAATCTTCAAATCGGTTTATGAAGACCTGGGCGCCGTCGGATTTGCCATGTCCAATCTGGTCGAGGGCGTATACCGCGTAACCGTTTGGGGTGAAATAATCAACCACATTTTGGTAGCGTCCGCTGTGTTCCGCCATGCCGTGAACGATCAAAAGGATTGCTTTTGGATCTGTTTCAGGCAGCCAGGATTGGTAGAAAATTTGCTTGCTGACTGCCCCCTCAAAATAACCTTCTTTGTGTATCATCTGGTTTCCTCTCAAAAAAGATAATAATCATTGGGGATGGAGTTACTATACTGAGGATTCATTCAATGGTCAAGGACTTTAATTCTCATGGAATAAGCGGATAAATAAGGTAAAATAAATGACAAATAAACAAGAAACCGGAGGAATTTTCATGAAAAAATGGTTGGTGGTTCTCGGATTTGTTCTGGTGATCCTGTTGGCGTTGAGTTTGTCGGGCTGCGGCGCTGATCGGAACTCCCCTGCAGAGGCAACTCCCGGTGCTGGTGAGGATCCCGGTGATGCAAATTCCGGCACACCTGATGAGGGAGCGGCAGGTAGTACAGACGAAGAGGTGTCGAGGGGCAGCCTGTGTGCCAACCGATACATGCCGGTGATCAATGGGGCCAGCTGGACCTATTCGTCTATCGGCGGTGATGTGGAACCGTATGCTTTTACAGATAACGTCACGGATGCCAACCCGGCGGGTTTCACCCTGTTCTCGGTATTTGATGGGCTGACCAAAACCCAGACCTGGGAGTGCAGCAGCGAAGGCCTCGTGGCGCTGGAATACGCTGGCGGAGGCCAGGCAAGCGTATCTACTTCTGGGTTAGATGTAACTTTTGAAACTACTGAAATGAGCGGCGTTTCGCTGCCTGATGTGATCACGGTTGGAGACAGCTGGTCACAAACATTCACCGTGCATGGCATCAGTGTTCTGGGCGCTGAAATGACCTCAGAAACTTCTGGGACGGTTCAGATTAATATGACTGCGGTTGGGATTGAAACCGTTGAGGTCCCTGCAGGCAGCTTTGAAGCGATTAAAATTGAAGTGCAAACCGATCTGGATTTCTTGATCAGTGTTGATGGCGGGGAAGGCCTGCCTTTCTTGATGAGCAGTTCGGGGCATACCTGGATGGTGGAAGGGGTTGGTTGGGTGAAATCTGTGAGCAGCGCAACGATGATGGGGACCACGATTACGGATACTTTGGAATTGATCAGCTACACAATTCCGGAGTAAAAACTACCAAATCCGCTTTTCATTGAAGAAATGAAAAAAAAGACACCTTAGGAAATTTTCCTAAGGTGTCTGATATTTTTAATTTGAGCGTTTATGCCCGTTCGACTTTGACCGGTTCTTTGTGGATCGTGTATTTGCTGGTGTTGTCGAGCACCTGGGAAACGAACTTTTCGGGGATGTCGACCAGGGTGTGTTCTTTTTCAATGTTGATCCGGCCGATCTCACGCCCAGGGATGTTGGCATGGAAGGCGATTGTGCCGACCACGTCATTGGGACGCACACCGTCGACTTTGCCTTTGCTCATCGAGAGGCGCACCATCCCGGCCTCATGGGAGGAGCGTCCGCCGCGGCGGCCTTTGTTTTTGGAGTAGTTATTATTTTTGCCTTTATAACGGCTGCCGTAAGAGGGGCGTTCGTTTCTGCGTTTGCCGCCTCGGCCGGACTTGGAGCGTCCGCTGCGCAGCGGGCTGATCTTCTCGATTGGGCGCTGTTTTTCTTCAGCGCGGGCCATCTTGAGGGCCGCGGCAGCTATATCTGCGATTTCGTAGCCTTCTTCGATCAAACCAGCGATAATCTCACGTTCTCGTTGGGCACGGCCGCGGCGCAGCCAGACCATCAGGCTCTCCACGAGCTTGCCTTCTCGCTTTTCTGCGATCTCTTTCTCGGTGGGGATCTGTGCTTCCGTGATCTTGTGCTTGATATATGACTCGATCCGGTGGATGCGGAAGCGCTCGCTGGGGGTGATGATGCTCATCGCGATCCCGGTTTTTCCAGCACGTCCGGTGCGTCCGATCCGGTGGACGTAGACTTCTACGTCGGTGGGCAGGTCAAAGTTGAAGACATGCGAGATGTCGTCAATGTCCAGGCCGCGGGCAGCCACGTCGGTGGCAACCAATACTTTGATCTGGTTATTGCGGAAGCGGCGCATGATCCGCTCGCGGGCGTCCTGGTTGAGGTCGCCGCTGAGCGCTTCAGCCGGGAAGCCGCGCAGGTTCAGCTTGCTGGCCAATTCGCTGGTGCCGGCCCGGGTGCGGGTGAAGATCAGGGCACTGGTGATCGGCTCGATTTCGAATAAGCGGGTCAGGGCTGCAATTTTCTCATCCTGGTTTGCCAGGTAGAAACGCTGGTCAATTGAATTAACGGTTTTTTCTTTGTGGGCAATCCGCACGGTCTGCGGATCGTGCATGTAGTTTGCCGCGGTTTGCTTGATCCGGTTCGGCAGGGTGGCTGAGAACAGCGCGGTCTGGCGGACCTCCGGGGTCTGGCTGAGGATTGCCTCAATATCTTCGATGAAGCCCATGCTGAGCATCTCGTCGGCTTCGTCGAGAATCACGGTTTCGATTTTGCTGAGGTTGAGCGCTTTCTGCTTGACCAGGTCGAGCAGGCGGCCTGGTGTGCCGACAACCACGTCGACGCCTTTGTTAAGCCGGCTTTTTTGTCGTCCGTAAGGCTGGCCACCGTATACGGCCAGCACGCGGATGTTGAGCTTCTCGCCGTACTGGTAGGCGGCATTGGCAACCTGCATGGCCAGCTCACGTGTGGGGGCGATCACCAGGCACTTGGGCTGTTTTTGTTTGAGGTCGACGCGGTTGAGCACCGGGAGGATAAAGGCAGCGGTTTTGCCGGTGCCGGTTTTGGACTGGGCAAGCACATCATGACCCTCGAGCATCAAGGGAATCACGGAGGCCTGCACAGGGGTGGGTTCGGTGTAGCCGAGTTCGGTTACGGTTTCCACCACGGTAGGGTGCAAATTTAAATCAGTAAATTGGGTTGTCATCTTAAAAGTTCTCCTAAAAACTTTGATCGAAGCAGTACTTCGACATAATGTTTGTTGCGTTGAGAACTTTCTTTTACAATGCCCCCGCCAGATAACATTAATACCCGAGAGAAAAGACAGCTTTCGTTACAACAAATTTGCCCGATGATTATGCTCGGGCAACCCGATAATCGCAAACCTGGGCAATTGCTCCCCGGTTTGATTGTGTTGGAGATTATTCTCAAATCTCCCAATATCTCAGACATCACTGCCTGTCGATATCTTTCGGTCAACTTTGTGTTGAACCGCAAGGCAGAAGTATATCACAGATTTCAGTAGGCAGCAGGCTGTTGTCAGTAGGCAGTAGTCGGTAGTCAGTAGTCAGTAGTCGAATAGTCTGCTATTCAAGCCGCTCCCGGAGTCGAGGCTTTAGCCGGAATTAAGCCCCCCTGCCATTGGATGGTATATAAATTACTGATGATTTCTTTAATCCCCGGCAGGGATAAAAAAAACTCCTCCAGGCAGGCAGATGCCTTAACCGGGAGGAGTTTTTGGTTAATTGAGATCCATTTGGCTATTGATAAAGGTTGCCCTTGTAAGCCAGATTAGGGTAAGACTGCAGACAAGATTACTTCGTTCTCAGCTGAGGCTCTTGCCATAACCTCGGCGACTGTCCCGCCAAACACTTTGCTGATCAGCCCGGTGTTCATCCGAGAAATGATTACATCGCCTGTGCTGGTTGTGTAAACAGAAATGCGGCAGGGCATCAAAGATGTAACAATCCGGGCGTCATCTTCTAACAAAACCTGCCCGGCATGATCGGGTTGGCAAAGCTCGATGACGGTCACAGGCAGTACATCATAGCCAGCTTCCTCGACAGCCGCATCCAGCGCGTAGGTCTTCGGAACTTTCCAACCCTGCTCAGCGGATGAATCGAGAATGGCCTGGACGGTTTCCTCATATCCCAAAGGGCTGGCATCTTCAACAATCATGACGCTGGGGGCAGCCACAAATGCAACGACGCCAAACAAAATAATGCCTGCTAAAAAGCCGATTAAACCAGATACTAAAACATTTTTCTTCATTGTAAACTCCTAGAACTATAATGAC
>JBDLJU010000253.1:0-4330 GCA_039714215.1 Chloroflexota bacterium
AGGATAATCCCTGGATATGGAGAACTTATGGAGATGGTATGTGGGATTTGGGAATGTTTTATGAGGGTGATTGTGGTAAATATTTGGTAATCGATTCATGGTTTCCGTAAGGGAGGGTTTCGAAACCCTCCCCTACAGATTAATTTTCACCAGCTAAAATTTTGATCTTCTCCCAGGGCTTGAGGGAGTCATCTTCCGCCAGGATCGTGCGCAGCTCATAGATCTGGTCGCGCAGCATTGCCGCCTGTTCAAACTCGAGAGCCTTGGCCGCCGCTTTCATATTTTCTTCCATCACTGAGATCAAATTCTCAAGCTCCGACTTGGGCATTGCCTCTGGCTTCTCCACGCTGTATTCGCCGCGTTCCTCACCAATCGCGTGCCGGCTGATCTGGTCGGTGAGGTCACGCACCGCCTTAATGATGCTGGTCGGCTCAATCTTATGCGCTTTGTTATAGGCGACCTGCTTCTCCCTGCGCCGGTTGGTCTCATCCAGTGCCGCCCGCATCGCATCGGTGATCTTATCACCGTACAGGATCACCTTGCCGCTGACATGCCGCGCTGCACGCCCGATGGTTTGCACCAAAGCGGTCTGCGAGCGTAAAAATCCCGGCTTGTCGGCGTCCAGGATCGCCACCAGGGAAACCTCCGGCAGGTCGAGACCCTCACGCAGCAGGTTGATCCCCACAACCACATCGAAGACTCCCAGGCGCAGGTCGCGCAGGATCCCGATCCGCTCGAGGGTATCGACTTCCGAGTGCAGGTAGTGCACTTTGATCCCGATCTCGATCAGGTAATCGGCGAGGTCTTCCGACATCCGCTTGGTCAGGGTGGTGATCAGCACCCGCTCGCCGCGCTCAGTGCGCAGCCTGATCTCTCCGACGAGGTCGTCGATCTGGCCCTCGATCGGACGGACCTCTACCTGGGGGTCGACCAGTCCGGTCGGGCGGATGATCTGGTCAACCACCTGGCTGGCGTGTTCCAGCTCGTACGGACCGGGAGTGGCGGTGGTGTAGACCACCTGGCCCATGTGTTCTTCGAATTCGGTGAAGGTCAGCGGACGGTTGTCCATCGCCGAGGGCAGCCTGAAGCCGTATTCCACAAGCACCTTTTTGCGGGCCTGGTCGCCGTTATACATCCCGCGCACCTGCGGCACGGTCATGTGCGATTCGTCAATGAACATCAGGAAATCCGATGGGAAGTAATCGATCAGCGTCCAGGGAGGGGTCCCCGGGGCGCGCTGGTCCAGGTGGCGGGAGTAATTCTCAATCCCGGCGCAGTGACCGGCCTCACGGAGCATCTCGAGGTCGTAGCGGGCGCGCTGCTCCAGGCGTTGGGCTTCCAGGAGCATCTCGTTCTTCTTGAAGTATGCCAGCTGTTCTTCCAGCTCTTCCTGGATGGTGCCAATCGCGGCCTGCAGTTTCTCTTCCTCGGTGATGAAGTGCTTTGCCGGGTAGATCGAGACAGTCTCAAGCTCTTCTTTGATCTCGCCGGTGAGCATCTGCATTTCAACAATCCGCTCAACCTCGTCACCAAAGAAGGTGATCCGGTAGCCGTATTTGTCCTGGTAAGCCGGGACGATATCGAGGGTGTCACCGCGCACGCGGAAAGCGCCCGGGGAGAGATCAAGGTCGTTGCGGGCGTAGTGGCTCTCGATCAGCCGCCGGAGCAGGGTATTGCGCCGGATTGATTCGCCAACCTTGAGGTCGATGACCACCTTGCCGTAGGCTTCCGGGTTGCCGAGACCGTAGATGCAGGACACCGAGGCGACGATGATCACGTCCTGGCGGGAGAGCAGGGAGGTGGTTGCCCCCAGGCGCAGGCGCTCGATTTCCTCGTTGATGTCGGTTTCTTTTTCGATGTAGAGGTCATGCCGCGGCACGTAGGCTTCGGGCTGGTAGTAGTCGTAGTAGGAGGTGAAGTATTCGACGGCGTTGTCGGGAAAAAACTCTTTGAATTCAGCATACAGCTGGGCAACGAGGGTCTTGTTGTGGGCGATCACCAGGGCAGGGCGCTGCACCTGCTGGATGATGTTGGCAATTGTGAAGGTCTTGCCGGTACCGGTGGCGCCGAGCAGCACCTGGTGTTTGTCGCCTTTTTCGAGACCGCTGACCAGCTGCTTGATCGCTTCCGGCTGGTCGCCGGTCGGCTGGAAGGGGGCATGGAGTTTAAATTCTTTCATTTGTTTTCATCCGTGGGAGTGGTTGAGTGTTATTCGGTTGTCGGGCGGAAGGAATTCACAAATATTTTGAACAGAAAAGAAGGGTCATGATTTATTTACCATAGAGATTGCGCAGCAATCTCTTAAATTGTCGAGCGAAGCTCGACAATCATTATAGAACAAATGTCGCATTAAAGGAAGAGGAGCGAAAATTTTCATTGAGAATTAGATCTCGTTTTAGACGGGTAGGGGCGACCGGCCGGTCGCCCTGAAATCCTCGCCTTGCAAGCAAGCGGTAGAATCATTATAAGGTAAGTTGGTAGAACAGGCATGGCTTAGCTTCTGACGCAATAATGATTCTTCGCGTCTCTGATGCGTCCGCTGCACTCAGAATGACAGGACTATTTTATTTATCCGCGTCCGCGGTAGGGGGTGTGACGCACGCCCTGGGCGACCCTGACCAACCTGCGGTTGATTTGTCGTCCCTGCCTGAGGCACCTCTTGGAGATAGATTAATCCAAAACTTGCGATTTCCTCAAAAACATTCGGATGAAAAACAAGGAGAAACCCTACCCGGTAGATCGAGTGATGGAATTCTGATACAATTTAAGCATGAGTAGATTGAATTTTCAAAGATTGTTGGCAGTAAATATTTTGCTGGGTTTGTTAATTGTGGGCTGTTCAACTCAACCGGCAGAACCCACCCCCACAGCAGCAACTGAAGTGATCGTCCCAACAGAAACGGCCACCGTAACAGTAATGCCTTCACCTACAACCCCACTTCCAACGCCTACGGATGCTCCAGAGATAATCGAACCGGTCGAACTGGATTTCTCTTCAATGGAGGGCATTCAGATTTACTATTCCACCACCTCTGGGATTGAATCCGTTCTGCTACCCTGCGGCACGGAAAATTCACCCTGCAGCGAGGGCCAGGAACTGGTCGCATTCTCTCAAATGACCACCTTTACCCAGATTGAGAGGATCAGCTTTTTCCCTGGAGAAGAGAAATTTGTTTTTTCATCAGGAGATTATTCGCATAATGGCAGTGATGATCTTTTCTTGTATGATCTCGCAACCGGCCATTCCAGGCGGCTGACCGATACCTCGGATTACAACGACACTGCCTGGCTGTCACCGGATGGTGAAACCCTGGCTTTGATCGCCGACCGTAACGGGGGAGGGCACAGCTACCTGCACACCATCGGGCGAGATGGCTGCTGCCTGACCACGATCCCAAACCAGCTGACCTACGAAAAAGCGCCGGCCTGGTCTCCAGACGGGGAGCAGATTGCCTTCTTTTCGGAAGATCGTAGTCAGGCGAAATTATTCTTATACACTGTGGATACCAAAGCGGTAAAAGAGCTGCTCCCGCGCTTATCGAAGAAAATAAGCGGGGCGGCGGTCTGGTCCCCGGACGGGGGCAAACTTGCCTTTGTCGCCACCCTGGACCAGGGCGCCGATATCTGTATTGTCGATTTCTCACTCAACGACTACTTCTGTCTGGCTGAGAGCAAGCACATCGAGCGGCTCCCATCCTGGTCGGCTGATGGCGCCCGGCTGCTCTATTCCGCATTTGATATTGAAGCCGGAACTGAAGATGTTTATCAGATCAATGCCGATGGCACAGGAAAAACACAAATCACCGATGCCGGGTCCTATCGAAACCCGGTCTGGGTGAACAGCGAGTTTTTCCTTTGTGAGAACTACAATCAGGGTGAGAGCCAGTTGATCTTGATCAGTACTGATGGTTCCTGGGAGCAGCCGATCACCGCTCAGGCTGGCGGGGTCTCGTTGTTGAAGGTCGTCTATCCCTGAGGTTGGGGATCATATATTTAATTTTCATTTCGTATGGTTGGGTTAGCTGAAGAAGTTGAGGTTCTTTTTGAGGCCCAAATGGCTTGCCTTTACGCGAGAATTCCCTTAATAAGAAGAGACGTTTAATAAACCTTCCAGGTTTTGAACAAAGATCAGCTTTGGCAACCTGGAAGGTTTGATTTAAGCTACTTGGTTTATCTACGGCGCGGGATTGGGCGGGAAAGCACCCGGAGGGGCGTAAAAGTCGATCGGGTCTGCCCCGGTGACGCTGCCGCCGGCGGTCACATTCACCGTGATCAGGCTGTGGTCATTGCAGTTCACGCTTAATCCGCAGGGAACTGCCTGGGAGTAACC
>JBDLJU010000254.1:0-4253 GCA_039714215.1 Chloroflexota bacterium
CCGATCCGGAGACCAACCTGGGCCTGGGGATCCTCAACCATATCCTGGTGGGCACCCAGGCCTCTCCACTGCGCAAGGCGTTGATTGACAGCCGCCTGGGCGATGACGTTATTGGCGGTGGGCTTGGTTCGGTGTTGAAGCAAATTAGCTTCTCAACTGGCTTGAAAGGGGTTTCAAAGGCTGACCTGGAAAAAGTCGAAACCCTGGTTGATGACACCCTGGTTGGGTTGGTTGAAAACGGGATTGATCCCAAGATGATCGCCGCCTCGATGAATACCGTCGAGTTCGCTTTGCGTGAGAATAACACCGGGTCATTCCCCCGAGGTTTGGGCTTGATGCTCGGGGCGTTGACCAAATGGCTGCATGATATGGACCCGTTTGAAAGTCTGGCTTTTGAAGCTCCCTTGCAGTCCATTAAACGAAGACTTGAGGAGGGGGAGCGGTTCTTTGAAGATTTGATCAAGTCATTATTTTTGGCGAATGCACACCGGGCTGTGGTGATCCTTGAACCAGATGCAGAGCTGAACCAGCGCGAGGCTGATGCAGAGAAAGCTCGTCTGCAGAATGTGAAGGACGCAATGAGCCAGGCTGATCTCGAGGCGATTGTCAGGAACACGGCTGAGCTGAAGGAGTTACAAGCGGCACCCAATTCCCCGGAAGCGCTTGCTACCCTGCCTGCGCTGACCTTGGATGATTTGGAAAAGGAAAACAAACACATTCCATTAGAAGTTTTGGATCTGGATGGAGTAGAGCTGCTTTATCATGACCTCTTCACCAACGGGATTGTCTATCTCGACCTGGTGTTCGACTTGCGGAGCATACCGCAAGAGCTAATTCCTTATTTGCAGCTGTTCGTCGGGGGATTGATCAAGATGGGCACCACCGAAGAGGATTTTGTGATGCTCTCCCAGCGGATTGGGCGTGAGACCGGAGGGATCTCACCTTCTTTGATGATTCAAGATAAATTCGAGTCAGAGGAATCTGCGGTAAAGCTGATCGTCCGGGCAAAATCCACGGTAGAGAAGGTTGCCCCGATGCTCGATATCCTCCGTGACATCCTGCTGACCACCAATTACGACAACCAGGAACGTTTCCGACAAATTATCACCGAACGAAAAGCTCGGATGGAATCTTCCCTGGTGCCTGGCGGGCATTCGGTCGCTAACCGCCGATTGAAAGCTTCTCACAGTCTGGCTGGTTGGTTCACTGAGGAAGTCCATGGCATCGAAAACCTGTTCTTCACCCGGGATCTCTTGGAGAAAATTGACCAGGATTGGGCCTCGGTTGCCGCTAAATTTGCAGAGATTAGAGAAAAGGTCGTCGATCGAAGTGGGATGCTGATCAATTTGACCCTTGACCGCGGAAATTTTGAACAAATCCGGAAGCAGCTTTCCTCGTTTGTTGAGCACATCCCGGTTAAAAATAACCCGGCAGAAAGCTGGGCTCCCGCGGCGCAGAGTGGGGGGGAGGGGTTCGTGGTCCCGGCCCAGGTTAATTATGTGGGCAAGGGAGCAAATATCTCAGAGATGGGATACCAACATCACAGCTCGATCTCGGTGATCCTCAAGTATTTACGCACCACTTACCTTTGGGACAAGATCAGAGTGATGGGCGGCGCTTACGGCGCATTTACGGCCTATGATCGCTTCTCGGGATCGTTCAATTACATTTCTTACCGTGACCCGAATTTATTGGAATCCCTGGAAAACTACGACAGCACTCCCGCATTCCTGCGTGAATTTGAGCTATCACCAGAAGAATTGGTAAAGACCATTATCGGCACAATTGGTGATATTGACCAATATCAGCTGCCGGACGCCAAGGGTTACTCATCGATGTCTCGTTATCTCTTAGGGTACGACGATGAAGCCCGGCAGGCAGCCCGTGAGCAAATCTTGGCAACTACAGAGCAGGATTTTCGGAATTTTGCTACAGTCCTTGATAAAGTTGCCGCCAATGGTCGGGTGGTGGTGGTCGGCTCTGCAGATGCGATTGAGCAGGCCAATCAACAGGTGGACGGCTTGATGGAAGTGAAGAAGGTGTTGTGAGTGATTCCTGTGGATGATGAGCGAATTCGATGATTAATCTGAATCCCCAACGAAAAAAGCTTCGCCTCCAGGGTTATGATTATGCCCTTTCAGGCGGGTATTTCGTTACTGTTTGCGCGAATCAGCATGGGAACGCTTTTGGGGTTGTGGATGGAGGGGAAGTGGTCTTGAACGAAATTGGGAAAATGGTGCGTGATTGTTGGTTGGAAACACCAAACCATTACCCAAATGTGATTTTAGATGAATTTATCGTGATGCCTGACCATTTTCATGGGATTCTGTTTATTACCGAACCAAATGTAGGGGAGAGGCATGCCTCTCCCGTGAAACACAGCCGGGTAATAGATACACATTCTCATCCCGGTGAAAATGAAAAAAAACGGGCGACGCATGCGTCGCCCCTACAGGATGGGAAAATTGAGAAGCCAATCTCCTTGGGCGTGATCATTGGATCTTTTAAGTCAGCAGTTACCAGAAAAAATAATCTAATGAGGAAAACACCAGGTAAAAAACTCTGGCAGCGAGGCTACCACGACCGGATTATCCGGAATGAAGCTGAACTTAATCAAATTCGGCATTATGTAATTAATAATGCGATCAAACAAGAACAACTTGAAATTTTCAACCAAATCTAGCGAGGTGAATTATGAAACTCGAACTAAATATTAACGGACACATCCACAGCATTTCGATTGACCCTGGCGACACCTTGCTCAAATCTTTGCGTGGTATCGGGTTCTTCAGCGTTAAACACGGCTGCGAAACCGGTGAGTGCGGCAACTGCGCCATCTTGCTGGACGGCAAGCTGGTGAACTCTTGTGTCACGCTGGCAGCCTCAGCTGAGGGCAAACACATCCAGACCGTTGAGGATGTCGGCGAACATCCTGAGCAGGGCTGGAAGCACACCGAAGGCCTGCATCCTATCCAGCAATCTTTCGTGGACAGCGGTGCGATCCAATGCGGATTTTGTACACCAGCGATGGTGCTCGCCGCCAAGGAACTGCTCACCCGAACAGTTGCTCCCACAGAGGCGCAGGTGCGCGAGTCGCTCTCTGGCATTCTTTGCCGCTGTACCGGTTACGAGAAACCGGTACAGGCGATCTTGCATGCTGCCGCGGTGATGCGTGGTGAAGCTGACCGCGGTGATCTGCTTTCCGATGAGTTTTTTGCTGCCCTGATCCCAGAGCTGGACCTGCCTCCTGATGCTGGCACACCAATCGAGGGAGTCGACACCGCAGTGCGTGTGCTCCCCAAGGTGCTGGTAGCCCCAAAGACAAGCGAATATAAAAACGTTGGAAAACCGGAACCAAAGGTCGATGCGGTCAAATTGGTTCAAGGAAAACCAGCTTTCGCTGCCGATACGGAAATGCGCGGTATGCTGATTGCCAAAATGCTGACCAGCCCGCTTGCCCATGCGCGGATCAAGCGGATCGATGCCAGCAAAGCGCGTGCATTGGAGGGCGTTGCTGCGGTACTGACCCACGAAGATATCCCGCGGGTGGCTTATTCCACCGCCGGGCAGTCAGACCCAATCCCTGGACCGTTGGATATGTTCTCCTTGGATACGAAGGTGCGCTACGTTGGTGACCGGGTGGCTTTCGTCGCTGCTGAGACTGCTGAGATCGCAGAACAAGCGATCAAGTTGATCGAAGTAGATTACGAAGAACTCCCGGTGATCATTGATTCGAAAGATGCGCTCGATAACCCGGTAATTTTGCACGACCAACCTGAGTATGTCGATTTTGCCGAATCCGATGCAAACCGCAACCTGGCTGCCGAGATCCGAATTGACATCAATGATGTTGAACAGGGTTTCAAAGAAGCAGACCATATTTTTGAACATGAGTACGAGGTGCCTAAGGTACAGCAGGCGCATATTGAACCGCATATTGTGGTCACTTATTGGGACGAGGACGACCGCCTGGTGATCCGCACCAGCACTCAGGTGCCGTTCCATGCCCGTCGGATCCTTGCCCCCGTGCTGGGCCTCCCGATCAAACGCATCCGGGTGATCAAACCCCGCGTCGGTGGTGGGTTTGGTGGTAAGCAGGAGGTGCAGGCTGAAGATGTTGCTGCCCACCTGACGATCGCCACCGGCCGCCCGGTAATCTTTGAGTACACTCGTGAGGAGGAGTTTATCGCCTCGCGTTCGCGCCACCCGATGCGGATACGCATGAAAACCGGTGTGATGAATGACGGTACGAT